>JAEETM010000069.1 GCA_016290335.1 Treponema sp.
CAGGTTACTGTGCAGGCTGGTCTTTAAGACAGCTTATTCAGGAAGGTTTGGGCGGTGTTCCAGATAAAATCACCTCTACCCCTGCTACCCACCTTTCTACACTCGTAAACCAGATTGTAAACTTTTTGGGCATTATGCAGAATGAATGGGCAGGCGCTCAGGCATTCAGTTCTTTCGATACATACCTTGCACCATTCATCAAAACAGATAAGCTCACAGAAAAACAGGTTCGCCAGTGCATTCAGAGCTATATCTATGGTGTAAACACTCCAAGCCGCTGGGGTTCTCAGGCTCCGTTCACCAACATCACTCTTGACTGGGTTTGTCCTGATGACCTTAAGAACAAAAAGGCAATTGTTGGCGGTAAAGAACAGAACTTTACATACGGCGACTGCCAGAAAGAAATGGACATGATTAATAAAGTGTTCATTGAGCTTATGATTGAAGGTGATGCCAACGGACGTGGATTTGCTTATCCTATTCCAACCTACAACATCACACGCGACTTTGACTGGAACTCAGAAAATGCAAAGCTTCTGTTTACAATGACAGCTCAGTACGGAACTCCAAACTTCCAGAACTTTGTAAACTCAGACCTCAATCCAAGCGATGTACGCTCTATGTGCTGCCGTCTCCAGCTTGATAAACGTGAACTCCGCCGCCGTGGTGGTGGTCTGTTTGGTGCAGATGAGTTCACAGGTTCAATCGGTGTAGTTACAATCAATATGCCGCAGATTGCTTACCTTGCTAAAAACGAGGCTGAGTTCTATAAACGCCTTGATTATCTTATGGAGCTTGCAAAGGAAAGCTTGTGTACAAAACGAAAGGTAATTCAGAAGCTTTATGATTCAGGCCTGTTCCCTTATACACGCCGCTACCTTAAGACTTTAGTAAACCACTTTAATACAATCGGTCTCTGCGGTATGAACGAATGCTGCTTGAACTTCCTTGGAGTTGACATTTCTGACCCTAAGGGTAAGGCATTTGCCGAAAAGGTTCTCCAGCACATGCGCGAAAAGATGCAGGATTTCCAGGAGCAGACAGGCGACCTGTTCAACCTCGAAGCTACACCTGCAGAATCAACCTCTTACCGACTTGCAAAACACGACAAGCAGCAGTTCCCTAACATCATCACAAGCGGAACAACTGAACCTTTCTATACAAACTCATCTCAGCTTCCTGTTGATTACACAGCCGATGTATTTGAAGCACTCGATCACCAGGAATCACTGCAGACTAAATACACAGGCGGAACAATGTTCCACGTATTTATGGGAGAAGCCCTCAAGGATTGGAAGAGCTGCGCAGATTTAGTTCGCACAATCGCAAACAAATACCGCATTCCGTTCTTTACAATCTCACCAACCTATTCTGTATGTAAGATTCACGGATACATCAGGGGTGAACAGTTTGAGTGTCCTAAGTGTAAGGCAGAAAAAGAAAAGGCTTTGCGCGAAAAGCTCAAGGTTCTGGAAGCAGAAAAAGAGGCACTTCTTGCCGCAGCAAAATAAGGTTTAGTGCCGGTAAAATAATTGCATTTCACCGAGCAAAAAATAATACCGGCATTAAAGATTTTTTATAAAAATGACGAAAAATATAGTGTAGTTTGGTTGACAATATCCATTTTCTACACTATATTTAGTGTAGGTGGAATAAATATAATGTTGTAATTATTACAAATAAGTTTTAATTGCACATATAAAAAAGGGAGGAAAAAAAATATGGAAGCAAAAAGAACAATCGCAGAAATCGACAGAGAAATTGAAGAAACAAAAGAAGCCTTGAAAAATGTTCATGGTACAGAAACAGAAGTTTATGCAAGAATTGTTGGTTACTATCGTGCTGTAAAACACTGGAACAAAGGCAAGCGCGATGAGTTCGACCAGAGAAAAATGTTCACGCTTGAAGCAAGCAAAGAATATGATATAACAGAAGCAGATGTTCCTTGTGAATGCTCTGCTCCATCAAAAATAACAAAAGAAGAAGCTGCAGAAACAACAGATCTTAAGAGTGTTACTTATGAAATCTATACACGTGCAACCTGCCCTAACTGTCCTCCAGTAAAGGAGTTTGTATCTCATCTTGAAATGCCTGGTCGTGCAATTGATGTTGATACAAAAGAAGGACTTAATGAAGCTGCAAGCAAGGGAGTTTTTGCTTCTCCTACTGTTATTTTCTACAATGCAGAAGGTGTTGAAACTGCCCGCTGCCATAATGTTGAAGAGCTTGAAGCTGTATTCAGCAACGTAATGGTAAACGCATAAACAATGTCTGAATTAGATTTTGACAGACCTGCCGGTGTTCTGGTAAAGACGACTTTAGTTGACTTTCCCGGACGAGTGGCAGGTTCTTTTTTTCTAAAAGGTTGTAATCTCCACTGCCCTTACTGCTACAATACGGGCCTTGTACTTGGTAATTCTTCTGATGATGATTTTAACACTGTAAACGAACTGTTTACCCTCATGGAAAAAAGACAGGGCATTCTTTCTGGAATTGTTATAAGCGGCGGTGAACCGCTTCTTAATCCATACACAAACGAAATAATTCTCAAGGCCAAAGAACTTGGGTATAAAGTTAAAATTGATACAAATGGCACACTGCCCGAAAAGCTTTCCAAATTATTAAACGATAAAGCACTTCGCCCGGATTTTGTTGCAATGGATATAAAAACATCCCCCGAAAGGTACGGATCCGAAATATGCGGCATGCATTCAAAGTTTTACGGAGATGCACAACACTTTGTAAACGCGCTCACAGAGTCTGCAAGGCTTGTAGCTTCCATGCCGACAGATTCACGGGAGTTCAGAACAGTGTTAGTTCCGCCGCTTGTAAAAAAATCTGACATTGAAAACATGGCGGCCATATTGCCAAAAGATGCCTCCTGGCAGTTTGCTCAATTTCAAAACGGTAACTGTCTGAATCCAATTTACAACAAAATCCCGCCTTACGTTGATGAAGAAATAAACGAGCTTATAGCTTATGCGCAAACTTTTATTGCCAATGCAGCATTAAGATAGTTGACATGAATAAAGCAAAATGATAGTATACCTTCATTGTATGGCGACCTAGCTCAGTTGGTAGAGCACACGGCTCATATCCGTGTTGTCATTGGTTCAATCCCAATGGTCGCTATAATAAAGCTGCCTGGAAGCTTCAAACGCTTCTAAAAGGCAGCTTTTTTTTATGCTCGGAAACCCTTCAGGTAACCTAAAATTTTTTGTTTATTTATATAAATATGTTTACAGCCCGTAAATAAATTTACAAATATTTACAACTTTTTTCAGGTAACCTCCCGACGCAAAAAAAAATAAAAAAAAAGTTTTCCGAAAAAAAAATGGTAAAATCCAATCTTTTTCAGAAAACTTTTTATACGAAAAAGCGTTTTCGGCTGAATCTTATATTCAAATAATGTGATTAATACTCATCTACAGCAGGAGTTTCATCAACAAGAGGAGTGTTTCCTCCAAAGAAATTATAAAGATTATCTTCAGCTAAGAAATCTGCAAGGGTTCTAGCCTGAGCCTTTGTAAAATAATAAGTAACTATCATTGATTCATCAGCAACAGAATCATCAACCTTACGTTTTTCGTTTACTGTCTGATACATGGTTATTGTAAAATAAGGAGATTTATCTTTAAAAGTATAACCAAAGAAAGCATCAGGATATCCGTAATTTGAAGTCTGAGACTTTACAACTCCCCAGTAAATTGTAACACCAGATTTTCCGTATCTTTTATAAGATTTTTTGTCTTTTCTGTTAAGCTTTTTGTTTTCAAAATCGCTTAAATAAGAATCAACAGCATTGATAAATATACTTCTTGCTTTCTGATCCATAAGAACTACATAATAAGCAGCCATAATTGGAGAACCAAAGCCCGCATTATAATTCTTAGCATCCAGCATGAAGGATCCCTGCTGTTTCTTTAATTTTGTATTGAGAGCTACTGTAGATAATTCAAAATTGCCGACTTCTTTAAATTTTACACTACCCTGCAATAATCGGGACATAAAAGAAGCATTATCCGGCTCGCCTGTAGCATCACTTTTATACACCTCAGCTTCAGAAGACACATCATTTGCATTATCATCGCTATTAACAACAACAGCCACTTCATCAACTGAATCAGAATAATCTGAATCCCCACTTACAGTCGTTGAACCATTAGTTTTTGTTGACTGGCACGAACACAACAGCATAGAAGCAATAAGAAGTATTCCAGCTGTTTTCATTATTGTTTTTACAATTTTCATTTTTTTAACCTCGCTTAATAATAGCATTTTTTTTATTTAATTCCTATTTATTTTCATAAAAAACAGCAGCCCCCATAAAAAAAATGGGTTGTTAAAAATACTTAAACAGTTTATAATTATCTATTATTGCAATAAAGTTCAGGAGTAATCTATGAAAAAAATAATTGTAAGTCTGCTTGTATTTGTAACTTTGCTTACCTCTATATTTGCTGCCGATGACAACAACACAAGAAATGAAGACAAATGGTCTACGTTATCTTATGAAAACATACCTGTTTTAAAAGTTCTTGATTCAAAATATGGTTACACAGTTATTTACCAGAAACACCGTTTAGGAACTGGTTCAACTTTTATACCAAAAGATTGGGCAAAATATACTTCTGATACTCCTCGTAAGCTGAAAATCCGCAATATAAAGAATCCACAGGAATCATTCCTTACTGTAGTAAAAGATGATGGTGAGTTCAAGAGAGTAATTCTTTCTATTCCTAAGTCAAAATCAAACAGTTTATGGGGCGTTATGCCTTCCGGAACTGTTACCGAAGAAGATGCTAAAAAAGATACTTTGGAAGAGCTTGATTTATAAGGCTTTTTTCAAATGTCAATCATAACTAACGAAATCGCCGAAGGATTTAAATCTTTCATTACAAAACATAATTATTTTCTTATTATTGGTCACAAGGAACCGGATGGTGACTGCATTGCCTCCTGTCTTGGCGTAGCTGCAATTCTGGATTCCTTTGGTAAACCATATCAGCTGCTTTCTGCAGGTCCATTCAAAAGAAGCGAAATTAAAAAATATGAGCATAAGTTTTCGAATACAATGGATTTTCTTGATGAAAGTGAGCGAAAACAGACAGGCCTTATCATCACAGACTGTTCAGAAATCATCCGCCTTGGAGATATTGATGATGCAGACTTTAAGGGCTTAGACACTTACGTCATTGACCATCATAAAACATCCGGTCTTCCTGAGAATGCAGAAGGCTACATAAACGCTGATGCCCCAGCCTGCTCTTATTTAATCCAGCTTTTCCACGAAGCCCTGATTGGTCCTCTTTCCAAAAAAACTGCCGAAATCATAATGTTCGGAACCTGTACTGACACAGGCTTTTTCCGCTTCCTTACAAATACAAAAGAATCAGCAGATCTTCTTGCTGCCACTTCAAGACTTGTTTCTTACGGTGTGGAGCCTAAAAAAGTTTATAATGACATCAATTACGGTAAGCCATATTCTACAAGAAAGCTGCTTGGAATCCTCTTAAACCGGGCAGAAAAATATCTTAACGGAAAGCTTATTGTCACCTACGAAACCCTTGAAGATACAAAAAAATACGGCGCCGAAGGACGAGATTCAGATGCTCTGTACCAGCTGCTGCTTTCCGTTAAAGGAGTTGAAGCTGCTGTTTTCCTGCGCCAGGACACCCCTACTACCTGCACCGGAGGCCTCCGCTCTACAGATAAGGTTGACGTATCCATAGTAGCCTCAAAGTTCAATGGCGGCGGTCACAAAAACGCTTCCGGTCTGAGCACAGAAGGAAAAACAGACACTTTAATTCCTGCAATCGTAAAAGAGTTCGCACGGATAATGTAGCCATCGCAACAAAACAACAAGTTCCCCAAATAACCTGACTCTCTCAAAATCCAGCTCATCACAATCCTCACTTGGCACGGAAATTGCATATAGTATTTATCAAACAAAAAAAAGGAGGATTACATGAAAAAGTTTGACTTAAACGAGATTCCTGAAAAAATCAAATCAGGCGAAATCTCTAAAAAGTGTGCAGTACACAAACTGGCGTTGTACTTGTCGAAAAATCCGGCATTATTCGGTTTAAAAACTAAGGATGAAGATTTCAAAAGTGAAGTCATGCTACTGTTCCTTGAACGGGGTGAAAACACAATCGATTTGTATGATCCGGAATACGGTACTTTCTTCACTTATTTTTTCTGCTTTATCAAAAGTCTTACAAACACGGTCACACGATTACGAGCTTCAACGAATGTACGCGATTATCACACCATTACAGAAAGCATTTCTAATTATGAGCAGTATCAGGAAAAATATTCGTCAATCAATTACAATGATTTTGAAAAACCGAAAGTTCCTTATGCTTACAAACAGGTTTCGCCGGAAGCCTTCCAGATTGCCTGTAAATCAAGTGAATACAGCGTTCAAAAGTTTTTATCAACACAAAAAACGGATGACAGCTACAGGCACTTAAAGGAAAGGCTGAGTCTTATTTCTCCGTCAATGGCAGAAAAAATACTCCTCATTCTTGCCTTAAAGTCTGCCTATTACATTTCAGACAAGCAGATTAAAGCAGTAGCCGAAATCTGTAACATAGAAGTCGAACAATTATACGATACAATCCAGCAGATAAAGCAGGAGCTGATTGTACGTGAAACAAGCAAGAAAGAACTCGAACTCAGGAGAAACAAGGCCTACTATCATCATAAAAAATACAGGAGCAGAATAAACTGGACAGATGAAAACCGCGATGATTTCTCTGAATACGAAAGAAAGGCTCTTATAGACAAGTACAACAAGCAGACAGAAAGCTGGATTAAGCTTAATGAACAGCTCAAAAAAGGTGCAATCAACATACGCCCCACGAATAAAGCTATAGCTAAAGTTTTGGGGTTATGCGAACGCCAGATCAGCTATTACATTAAAAATGCAAACATAATAGGGCTGGAGATTTAGCGTTCTGGCGTGGTCCGGTATTACTTAAACAAGTTTTGCCGGACCGTTTGATTTTTATTGTGCATATTATTACTATAGTGATTATGAAAATCTATTTAGCAACATCAAACAAAAACAAGAAAAAAGAAATAACAGAAATACTTCCGGAACATACAATTGTAATTCCTTCTGATGAAGGAATTGATTTTGACCCGATTGAAGACGGTAATAGCTTTTACGAAAACAGCCTTATAAAAGCAAAAGCCCTTTACGATATAGTCCACTGCCCTGTTATTGCCGATGATTCCGGCATCTGTGTAGATGCACTCAATGGCGAACCGGGCATTTATTCTTCCCGCTATGCAGGCCCGGAGCATATTCACGGAGCCCCAGACGGCAAGAAAATCCCACAGGAACAGCAGAATATATTCCTTATTGAACAAACAAATAAAGCCATAAGCGAAGGCAAGATTCCAAAAGCAGCCTACCTCCACGGAGAACGCTCCTGCCATTATACCTGCTCAATGGTGCTTTATGCAGGCCCGGACAGATTTTTTGTTGCACAGGAAACCTTTGAAGGCGCACTCATAAACTCAATTTCAGAAGCAGCAGGAACAAACGGCTTTGGTTATGACCCTATTGTTTTCCTTCCGGAATACAAGAAAACTGTAGCTCAAATCTCCCCGGAAGAAAAAAACAGTATTTCTCACCGTGGAAAAGCCGTACGAGCCATAAAAGAAATAATCAGCTTACTGTAACAATTTTTTAATTTTTTTTCAAAAAAACTCTAAAGTATTTTTTTCACATCGCCGATATTTGAAATAGGATTGTTATGATTGTATCGACTTCGTAGAAGCAACAGTCAAACAATTAGCAAAAGTGTGTAGATGTAGCCTTGTAAACATTTGCACATTTTTGCACTTTTCTTACAGAAGAAAGGATTCTTCTGCTCACATTCCAAGGAGGAATACTATGGTTATTAACCACAACATGTCGGCATTATTTGCCAATCGTCAATTAGGAATTACAGGTCTCGGTCTCAACAAAGACATGGAAAAGCTTTCATCTGGTGAAAGAATCAACCGTGCTGGTGATGACGCATCAGGACTTGCAGTATCAGAAAAAATGAGAAGCCAGATCCGCGGTCTTAACAGAGCAGCTCAGAACGCTCAGAACGGAATCAGCTTTATTCAGACAACTGAAGGCTTCCTTCAGGAAACAACTGATATCATGCAGCGTATCCGTGAGCTCGCAGTTCAGTCATCAAACGGTATTTACTCATCAGAAGACAGAATGCAGATCCAGGTTGAAATCTCTGCCCTCGTTTCTGAAGTTGACCGCATTGCAAGTTCAGCCCAGTTCAATGGTATGAACATGCTTACTGGCCGTTTTGCCCGCCCTATGGGTGAAAATGTTGTTACTGCTTCTATGTGGTTCCACATTGGTGCAAACATGGATCAGAGAACTCAGGTTTTCATCGGTACAATGTCAGCAGTTGCTCTCGGCGTACGCGAAATTGGTACAGATGAAAAGATTTCTCTTTCTACACCAGAAGAAGCAAACCGAGCAATCGGAGTAATCGACGAAGCTCTCAAGAAAATCAACAAACAGCGCGCAGACCTTGGTGCATACCAGAACCGTCTTGAACTTACAGTTAAGGGATTGAACATCTCTGCTGAAAACCTCCAGGCTTCTGAATCACGCATCCGCGACACAGACATGGCCAGCCAGATGGTTGAGTTCACAAAGAACTCTATCCTCCAGCAGGCAGGAACAGCTATGCTCGCCCAGGCCAACAGCCAGAGTCAGAACGTACTCAGCTTGTTGCGCTAGTAAAAAGTGGATAAGATTCCGCATTACATATTATGTAATGCGGAAATCTTGAGCAGCTTGTATAACATATATTGTCTTTACGATAATTGTGTTGTATAATTTGTTTTTAGAAATAATCACAATTCTTTATACATTTATAGAAAATTGTGTTATTATATAAGTGAAGTTAAATATGCTTTTTCAGAGGCATATAGTTCTTTGAAAACAGTGCATTCCATGAATGCAGGTGACAGTAGAAACAGTCAGATTTGATAAAGGGGCCTCCCCTATCTAAAGTCTGCCTGTTCCTGCTGAATAGGTCTGAAACTAAATCAGGGGCGCAGAACTGGTTTAGCCTTTCACCTGCAGGCAAAAAACAAGATGTTTTTTGGTAAGTAAACATGGAGGGCACAACTATGATTATTAATCACAATATGAGTTCGCTCTATGCTGACCGTGTATTGAACATTTCTAATGATTCAATCATGAAAAACATGGAGAAACTTTCTTCTGGTGAACGCATCAATCGCGCCGGAGATGATGCATCAGGACTTGCTGTATCAGAAAAGATGCGCAGCCAAATCCGCGGACTTAACCAGGCAAGCAAGAATATCAACAATGGTATTTCTTTCATCCAGACAACCGAAGGTTATCTGACAGAAACCACAGATGTTCTTCAGCGCATTCGCGAACTTGCTGTTCAGTCTGCTAATGGTATCTACAGCGATGAAGATCGTATGCAGATTCAGGTAGAAGTATCACAGCTCGTTGCTGAAGTTGACCGCGTAGCTAGTCAGGCTCAGTTCAACGGTATGAATATGTTAACTGGACGCTTCTCTTCTAGCGCAGAACAGGTAATGCAGTTCCAGATTGGTGCAAACGTTGACCAGAACACACGTGTTTTCATTGGTACTATGACAGCTCAGGCTCTTGGCCTTGTTGGTGCTCAGGGTACAGATGAAAAGATTACTATCGCATCTCCTGATGAGGCAAACCTTGTACTTGCAACTGTTGACGAGGCATTGAAGAATGTCAATAAACAGAGAGCAGATCTTGGTGCTTATCAGAACAGATTCGAAATGGCTGCTAAGGGTGTAAACATTGCTGCAGAAAATACTCAGGCTTCAGAGTCTCGTATCCGCGATACAGATATGGCTTCTGAAATGGTTGAGTTCACAAAGAACAGCATTCTCACACAGGCTGGAACCGCAATGCTTGCACAGGCTAACTCACAGTCACAGACTGTATTGGCTCTGCTTCAGTAGTTTTACAATATCAAAGAGATTTCTGGATGTCATCTTTTTGATATAGTTTTATTAACCGGAAGGGGTGCGCCCCTCTTCTGGTTATTTTTCAGGGAGGAAAATATATCAAATTGGAATGATATATTTATATAAACAAGGAGGGAACCTATGAATACGATTTCTACTCAAAGTTCTATGGTTCGAATGGCAACGGATGGCCAGGCTCTTTATAGTTCTGCGGCTCAGGCTGCAAATAACAATGCAATTGCCAAGCAAGCTTCAGTACCAATAACTCCGACAGGGGCTCAAGTTGCTCAGAACATTGAAAAGAATCTTGCTGAAATAAAAGCAGATTCTCAACAACTTCAAAAAATGTCTGAAATGGTTGACGGTCGAAAATTACAGTTCAACGTTAACAAAGAATTAGGTAGCGTTGTAGTAAAAATTATCGACACAAACACAAATCAGGTATTAAAGGAGATTCCTTCTGAAGATATGCAGAAATTAAAGTTAAGGATTCGTAAAGCCATCGGCAATTTATTTGATGAAGTTATTTAATTTTTGCAGCTTTAGATAAATATTATGGCCGGAATAAACATACCAGGTGTTACCGACAAGTATAACACTAACGATACTGTCGAAAAGCTTATGCAAATCGAGCGGATTCCGTTGACAAGGGAACAGAAGCAGCTCGATGAGTATAAGTCTCAAAAAGACGCCTGGCGCGATATAAACACACAGCTTACTTCTCTTCGCGACAGTACAAAAACGTTATATTCCTATGAAAATCCATTCAACAATAAAATAACGTCTTCTACAGACGAAATGGCAATAACTGCCGATGCTAACCGTGGTGCAGAAATACAGTCCTTCAAGGTGGACGTGATCCAACCGGCATCGGCAGATCGTTTTTTAACAGATGAACTGCCGGGCGACTATAAAGTTGCGGCAGGAATGTATACCTATAAGGTAAACGACAAGCAAATCAACATCAACTGGAAGGGTGGCTCCTTAAAGGAGTTTTCAGATGCAATAAACAAACGCAGCAATGGTGTTGTAAAATCAATGATAATCGGAGCAAGTGCAGGTAAAAAAACACTGCTCATAGAATCTCTTATAACCGGTAAAGAAAACAAGCTTATTTTTGAAGGTGCCGCAAAGGATTTTGCAGTTGAAGCAGGAATGATTGCACCCGTTCAGACAAAGGACGTTGAGTTTGGAAAGACTCTTGCAGATTTCACTCCAGTTAAGCCTGTCCAGAAGCTTGCTGGCAACACACGAATGCCTGAGCTTTCCCTTTCAAAAATTACAGTAGTAGATTCAAAAGTTGACGTAGAACCACGCGGTGCTTTTAATGCCGCAATTCCTGATTCAATAAAGAATAATTCTAAATATCACATAACGTTTACCGCCAGTGCAGAGCTCACCGATGATATTACAACAGAATTAAACCAGCAGCTCCTTCAACCCGTAATTCCAAATGCAGGCTTTGCAGAGTTCGAAGGAATTGTAATTCAAAACATAAAATCAGACACTCTGCTTGAAACTCCAACCGTCCAACCCGAACCGCTTGATCCAATAATCAATTCAAACGTGTTCTATGCGGTAATGAGCGACGGTTCAGAAAAGCTCATCCCTTCTCCAGACATTCTTTCAGGTGATGAAATAAGCTTTGACCTTGACCTTGCTGAATATAAAGGCATTCAGTCAATTTCTATCAGAAACGAAAACACCTCTTACCGGCTTCATGTTTCATCTTTTTCAACTTACGATGTTTCTGCAAAAACAGGTTTTTCTCCAAAGCACGCAATTGCCGAAGCCGGAGATGCAATCATAAAATACGAAGGAATAACAATCACCCGCCCTACTAACACAATTGACGATGTTGTTCCAGAAATAACCTTAAACGTTCACGAAAAAACAGATAAAACTGCTACAATTTCTGTAAAGGCCGACAAAGAAGCTTCAAAAAATGCACTTATAGATTTTGTCGGAAAATATAATCAGGCAGTTGCTAAAATAAACATTCTTTCTCAAACAAAAAACGAAATTATAGACGAGCTTGATTATCTTACTGATGATGAAAAAGCAAAATACCGCGAACAGCTTGGAATGTTCCAGACAGATTTTTCGCTTACAAGCATAAAGAGCAGCATGCAGTCAATTTTGAATACAAGCTATCTTTTTTCTGACTCTGCTACAATTTCCATGCTTTCACAGATGGGAATTGCAACAAATGCTTCGGGTTATTCAGGCTCTTATTCTCAGAGCAGACTCCGCGGCTATCTTGAAATTGATGAAAAAAAGCTCGATTCAGCAATAGAAAACAATCTGGACGATATAAAAAATATTTTCGGTTATGATTCTGACGGAGATTTGATTATCGACACAGGCATTGCATATAACTTGGACAAGCAGATTTCTGCCTACACACAGACAGGTGGAATCCTTGCCTTAAAAACTTCCACACTCGATTCAAAAATCAAAAGCTCCGAAACAAAGATTTCAAGGCTTGAAGAACAGATGAACGACAAGGAAGCAGAACTCCGCCAGAAATACAGCTCAATGCAGGGAACCTTAAACAGCCTTGAAACCCAGCAGAGTACAATCGAAAACTTTACAAAACAGCAGAACAGACAAAAGGATTAAAATAACAGATTCAGGTGGTAATGATTATGAGTAACTTTTTTATAAATGGAGAACCGGTAGACGTTCAGTTTGACAATGAAAAAACAGTAGGCGAAGTTCTCCGTTCTTTTGAAATGACATGCGAAGATAACAAAGCCGCTGTAATCGGAATCACTGTAAACGGAAAAATAATTACTGCAGAAATATTTGATGAAGAAGCAGAAAAACCGCTCACACCGGAAACAAAGTTTGAGTTTTCTGTTGTTACAGAGCAGTCAATCAAAGATTCTTTTGCAAATCTTTCAAAATTATTTGATGAGCTTTCTACAAAAATGGAACAGGTTCCTGTTGAACTCCAGACAGGTAAGAACAAAACAGCAATTGAATCAATCAAGAATCTTGCAGACAGTATAGACCAGTTCTGCCATGTTGCTGCCCTAGCCTCACTCTTCCCGGAAACTTTCAAAATGATTTCAATTGAAGATAAAAGCTTCAACGATTTCTTTGCAGAGTTTTCTCCAATACTTCAGGATTTTGAACAGGCACTTCAGAATAACGACAGCGTTCTCATAGGAGATTTATCTGAATATGAGATTTGTCCAAGGTTACGCTCTATTTCAGAAGCATTAAAACAGATATAATATAAGAATCATATAAAACAACGTATATTAAAAAAGTCTTGCTAACGTTTACATTTTAAGGTATGGTTTTATTGTATGAAGGTTGTAGAACTAAAGGATTTAGTCAGAGAGGACGGACAAATATTTTATATACGACACTACACTTGCGTGGCAGTTTTTGAACTTCCAAAGAGCGTTGAATCTGCAAAGGTTCAGTTTTCTATTGAGATGAACTGCCTTGGCAACAAAACCATAGACGTAGAAATGGAAAACACCGTCAACTATCCTCTTCTTCCTTTAAAAACAACCCTCACAAATTATATCCTTGAACTGGAAAAAGAAGGTAAATTACCTTGCTGACATTTACAACTCATTCTGCAGAAGAAACCATTTTATTGGGAACCAAAATAGGCTGGAAATTAAAACCCGGTGACATTATTGCCATGCAGGGAACTCTTGCGGCCGGAAAAACTACAATCACAAAGGGAATTGCTCAGGCTTTAGGAATTGATGATACAATTACAAGTCCTACTTTCTGCCTTATAAGTGAATACTACGGAAAAATGCCCCTTTATCATATGGATGTATACAGGCTCGATAGTATTGAAGATTTTGTGAATCTTGGAACAGATGACATGCTTTATGGAGATGGAGTTTCTATAATTGAATGGAGCGAAAAAATAATGTCGGAGCTTCCTAAAAGAACAATAGTTCTTAAAATCACACCACAGGAAGATAATTCAAGGCTTATAGAAATTGATAACTGGAATTACGGAGATATACAATGAAAGCATTGGCAATTGACTGTGCAGTTTCAAGACTTGTTATTGCTGCAAAAAATGAAGATAAAACCTGTACCTGTGTTTATAACATCGGAATGAAGCAGTCAGAAATACTTGTTCCGTCAATCGATTATGTTTTATCAAAAGCAGATTTACAGCCTGCCGATTTAGATTACACAACTCTTACAATTGGTCCAGGCAGCTTTACAGGATTAAGGCTTGGAATCTCAGCCTTAAAAGCTTTTAATCTTGCTTATGGAACTCCGCTTTACGGCATTCCTACCCTTAAGGCTTACGAATACACATTTTTAGATTTTGGTCTGCCGGTAGTAACAGGAATAGACGCCAACAAAGATAAGTTCTTTGCACGCATAATTGACGGCAATCATAACGAAATCTTAAAAGATGATGATTATGAAATTGACCAGATAACAGATTGCTTAAAAACATTTGATACAATAATTGCAGCAGGTCCTGACTGTCTTAAATTAAAGGCTGCAATTAACAGTAAACTTCCTTCTTTAAAAATAATAACTGCCAATACGAGTCAGGCAACAACAGATGCTCTTTTTGAACTTGCAGAAAAAGAAAAAACCGCCGGAACCCCGCCAATGCAGGATTACGACGGTCCTGTATACTTAAGAGCAAGTGAAGCCGAACGAAAGCTCAGCTAACACTGTCATTCCCGTGCATGACACGGGAATCTTATTTTTTCAACAGCTTTGACAAAGCGCTTACAGCATCAATAGCCTGTTTATTTCCACTCTTTTCAACAACAGCAGCATTATTTTCGTTCTGAATAGCGTTATATACTTCCTGTCTGAAAACCTTTACATTTTTTGGAGCTTCTACACCAATTTTTACCTGGTCACCGTGAACGTCAATAAGTGTAATAGTAATATCATTACCAATTTTGATTTTCTCATCAATTTTTCTTGAAAGGATTAACATTTGCCATCTCCTTTTAAAGCCTTGAGAATATCAAACTTGGTAGTCCAGCGGTTGTCATTAAGAATAATCTGTAAAGCCTTTTTATTTTTTTTATTGATTACAAGCGGTCCCTGAAAGTTTGCTGTAATAGAACTTCCATCATTTGGAACTGTTACAAGAGTCATAATAATTACATCCTCTGGTGTAGTAATTCCAAGCTTTTCTGTAGCTTCATCATCAATATCTGCT
This sequence comes from Treponema sp., assembly GCA_016290335.1. Next base: position 15,203 of record JAEETM010000069.1, read on the forward strand.
TCATAAGAAGGACAGATAAGGAAAGGATCTACTATAAGGAATGCAAGGTTTGCTTCTTCAGTTGACTGAAGCCACAAAAAAGGCTCATAATCAGATTCCAGAAGAGCAAACTTTGTATAATTTTCAAAGCCAAAAAGGCCTTCAGGTAATTCCAGCAGTTTACTTTCTGCAACATCAATTTTACCATACGCTTTTGTTGTAACTTCCATCTTTATATTCCTTCCTTTCTATTCCTTATCTCATATAGTTTAATAATGTTGTATTATACATTTTTCCAGCCTGACTAAGTGTAGCCTGATTTGTATAGTCAAGAAGCTTGAGGTCGGTAACAGCTTTTGTAAAGTCCAGATCACCTTCTCTTGAAATGGCAGCATTAACATCAAGTGCAATCTTTGAGCTTCTTGCTGCGTTAAGCTGAACTCTTTCATATTCTGCGCCTGATTTTGCAAGACGTGTAACAAGACTGTTTATCCCCTGATCAAGAGCTCCAAGAACTCTGCTTCCTATAGTTTCCTGGTCACCTTTTAAGAGTGCATTTCTGAAAGCAATTACTGCATCAAACATTGAACCGCCGGCAACACGTACGCCATCACCAAGATTATAAGGAGGTCGCTGAGTTGAATCTTTAATTATTCCAAGCTCGTTCAAAACATTTCCGCTTACATCCTGAAGCCAGAGCTGGCGTGCATCTGTTGTTGTAAGATTAAGTGCATTGCGGATAGGGTCAAGGCTTGCTTTTACAGCTGCACCACTGTCATTTATTTTGCTGATTAAAGAATAAACGTTGTCGCCCTGAGAAACTTCAATTTCAACACCGTCAATCTTAATTATACCGTTGCCGCTTGCCTGCCATGAAGAAGCGTCTCTTGCACCAAAAAGCTGCTGATTTTCTGCCCAGAAGGTTTTGTTTCCGGCATTATCATTTAACAGATATTTGTTTTCGTCAATTTCAATCTTGTTCTGGTCAATATTTCCGTTGTAGCGAACTTCCTGAATAAGTGGAACGCCAGAGCCTTCTACATTTCCCATTTCTACAGAAAAAGCAGTTGCTTTTGTATTAGTTCCTGCAAAGATTGAGTTTCCGTCTTCATTTACGGCGTTGGCATTCTGAACAAGTGCCTTAAGAAGCTCATCAACTTCAAAGGCCATATTCTGCATATCATCTTTATTATAAATGCCGTTTGCACCTGTTACAGCAAGCTCGCGCACTCTCTGCATAATATCAAGAGAATCGGTCATATACCCTTCCCTGTAAGAAAACTGCTCTGAAAGTGTAAGTGCATTATTTTCAAAATTATTCAAACGGGTTAAATATGATTGATAGCGTACAAGATGTCCGGCTGCCAATGGGTCGTCGCGCAATTCCTGAATCTTACGCTGGCTTCCAATCTGATTGTTAACCTTGTTCAGGCGTGATTCCTGCAATCTCAAGCTGCTCTGAGTATTTGTATTATTCATCTGACTAGATATTCTGTGCATACTGTTTTATCCTCCATTGTCATATTCGGACTTGTTCCGGATATCTGCTAAACTCCCAACCTGTTGATAATTGTATCAATAAGACTGTCCCATACTGTTACGAACTTGGCGGCTGCATTGTATCCGTGCTGGAACTTCATAATTTCCGCAAGCTCCTCATCAATATTTACTCCGCTGATTGAATCTCGCATATTACGCAAATCATCCATTATTGCAGTCTGTGTAAGAAGATTTGTTTCTGCCTGCTCCCCCTTAAGACCAACATTTGTAACTGTATCTGCAAAGTAGTCATCAAAGGTTTTCATACTGCCAACCATAATAGCAGTATTTCTGATAGAAGCAATTTCTACAGCTGCACGACCATCTCCTGCCGGATTATGACCGTTTACATCAGGATATCCTGCAGCAACACACATTACATCATTTTTAATTTCGGAATTGATTTCTATGTAAGCAGAAGGATTAAAATATGGAGCAACTGCAAACTGAGCCTGGTCTGTAAGGGCATTTACACTGTCTGCCTGTGCAAAATCATAAGCATTTTCTGCACCGTTGCCTCTCAAGATTCCTGAATATCCGCTTAAGAAGTAGCCTGAATCTTCTACGTGTCTGATTACAAAGTCTGGGTTAGAAGTATCCTGAGCTGTGGTTGCCTTTAATACAAGGTGATTATTCTTATCAAGGTAAGCCTTTACTTCGCTTGTACTGTTGTTTATTCTTGCAATTACTGTTTCTACTGTATCTGTATGGTAATATGGAACATCAACATAACCATCAGTACCGGAAAAAGTCATTACGCCTTCAATTCCAACCTGCTGCTGCATATCAAGAGCATTTGAACCGGTAAAGCGGAAAACATAAGATGTATCAAGATAACCGTCGCCGTCGCGGTCAAAGTTTCCGTTTGTATTTTCTACAAATGGATGCTGAACAAAGAAGTCTAAGCCTGTTACATTGTTTGCGCCTACACCATTGCGGTGAATATCATTTACAAGGTCAGAAAAGTTCATTGTAAGAGTGTTCAAAGACTGGATTTCGTTGCGGACATCAACATCACGAAGCTCTACAAGAGCACCAAGCTGGCCGCCCTTGAAAATTGCATCAAAACCTGTATCTTTCCATATAAGCTTCTGGTATCCTGTGTCATCTTCTCTTGGAGCAAAACCAATCTCGCGGGAAACGCTTCCCTGAACAATTATTTTTCCATCAACATGAACCATAAACTCATCATTATCACGCTGGTCAGTTGTGATGTTTATAAGCTTTGACAATTTATCTACAAGCAAATCCCTTCTGTCAAGTAAATCATTAGGGTTGTCCCCCATTGCTCTTGAACGTACAATTTCTGCATTTGTTTCTGCAATCTGTTTTGCATAGTTATTTACCTGCCTAACAGTTGCTTCAATATCACCGTCAATTAAGTTACCAATGCCATCAAGGCTTTCCCAGCGCTGTTTGATTGAATCTGTTAAAGTTTCGCCACGAGTTACAACTGCCTGTCTTGAAGCCTGGTTTTCAGGGTGAATTGAAAGCTCCTGCCATGCTTCCCAGAACTTATCCATATTAGAACGGATAGAAACATCATCAGGCTCGTTATAAATCTGCTCAAGCATCATATAATACTTGCTGCGGGTATCCCAGTAGCCTTCAAGATGAGCCTGACCTACAATTCT
>JAEETM010000070.1 GCA_016290335.1 Treponema sp.
TTCTTCCAGCATTGTACGGTGCTCTTTATCAAATTGAAGCAGCTCTTCTTCATTCATACTGGCCATCACACCACGGCTTGCAAGCATTCGTCCATGCCAGCTTTCGCGGGTAAATGGGATTTCTGTAATGAAAGTTTCTAGCTGAGGATTTTCAAAATAGTGGCGGCGTAAATCTTCAAGTGCACTTGCTGCCCCATGCCAGGATGGATTGATTTTTCATATTCCGCAGGATTACATCCAAACTCTGTAAAGAATGCCCGCTGAAATCCATCTGTACTGTCATAGCCCGCTTCAAGGGCCACATCAAGAACTTTCTTTTTTTCTTCCCTAAGTTTTCTTGCCGCTTCTGAAAGTCTTGCCCGACGGATATAATCTGCAATACTGATTCCAGCAGCTTCCTTAAAACTTCTGTAACACTACCATTCAGACAAGCCCACCTGGGCTGCAAGATTTTCCAGAGTTAATTTTTCATAAAGATGAGACAGGATAAACTTCTGAAGCTCATAAACTTCTTCTTCTTTTTCACTGAACATATTTTTATTATATGCCTGATTGAAATGCTTTTCTCGACTTTTTTTGCAAAGCAGAAACTTTTGTCTATCACTTACATCATCGCCAGCATCGACGTAGCATTCCTACTTTCCCGGATAAGAGATTTCATCACCCCAGCCGACAATTGTCTGGTAAAAATCCTGAACCTGAATGAGCCCGTAGGACCACAAGAATGCCCGATCTTTTTCGCTGATTTCGTTCAGGCTTTTCCAGACAACTTCTCTAAGAGGAGGATTGTCAGAGCCGGCTTCTTCGGGATCGTAGCCTGTAATTGACTGCTGGTCATCTGGAACTGCGACTTCAAATGAATACTCTTTTCTTCCATGGGAATAGATTTCGGCAAGGGGTTTTACAATTGTGCCATCGAGACCGCATTCTTCTTTTAGCTCACGCAAGGCTGCCTCTTCTGGAGTCTCACCTTCTTCTATGCCACCGCCCGGCACCGAAAAGAATTCCTTGCCATTATTTGCGTCTTTGTAACAGAGTCTTTCCATTAAGATTTTTCCATCCCGGATTACAATTGCGACGCTTCGATTTTTGTAATTTGGGTTTTCTTCCATGATTTTAGGATAAAGGATTTTTAGTAGCTTGTATATATTTTATTTTCTAGTCCACTGTGATGTTGCGCCAAAGCTTCCTTCAATGCTCATCGAAATCCCCTTATCTTCCTTGTGTCTTGAGCCCGCTCGTTTTTTGCTCAAAAGCTGCAGAAACTTTTCTTCATCAATCGGAAGATTAACAGTCTGTCCAAGCCAGGAAGAAAGATACATCGCATTCGAAATCATAAGTCCATTAATTCCTTCACGACCATCTGCAACAAGTGGCGCACCTTCTTCTAGATGTTTTACAAAGGCATTCAAAACTCCAATGTGCTGAGGATTTTCGCCGTCAGTTTCAACCTGCTCAATTGTAACCTTTGGAGTTGTGTAACCGCTTCTGGCACTTTTGCACCATTCGCGTTCATCAGTTTCCAGGCGTGTAAAAGTTAGAGAATTGTAATCACACACAAGCTTGCCCTTTGTTCCAGTAACCTCCAGCCGATTTGTTCCCGGCGCGTCTCCTGTACTTGTAACAAAAACTCCAGTCGCTCCATTTTCAAATTCCATATAAGCACTTACATCATCTTCAACTTCAATATCGTGCCATTTTCCTTCGTGACAGAAGGCATGTATTTTTACCGGCATTCCAAACATCCATTGCAGCAAATCCAGCTGATGGGGATCCTGATTGAGTAAAACGCCACCGCCTTCTCCAGCCCAGGTTGCCCGCCAGTCGCCTGAATCATAATAAAACTGAGTTCTATACCAGTCTGTAATTATCCAGTTAATACGCTTTAATTCACCGATTGTTTTGTTTTCTACCATTTCTTTAATCTTGCGGTAAACACAATTTGTCCTTTGATTAAACATCATGGCAAAAGTTAGCTCAGGATGTTTGTTAGCTTCGACTATCATTTCGCGAACCTGTAAAGTATAAACTCCAGCTGGTTTTTCACACATAACATGAAGCCCATTCTGCAAGGCAAGAATTGTTAATTCAGGATGCTGATAATGTGGAACCGCAATCAAAACCGCCTCACACAATCCGCTCTTTATTAAATCTGCCCCTTCTTCAAAAATCTTTGCACCCGGTACTTTTTCTGCAGCCCATTTTCTTCTCGCCTCTTTTCTATCTGCCATAGCCACAATCTTAAGTCCAGGGCACTTTCCACTAACAATATTATCTACGTGCATACTGGCAATTCCGCCAACACCAACTATTCCAAACTTAATCATCTTTATCTCCTTGCGGTGATTTTCCGCTTTCAAACTCTTAGAAAATATATTTTTTTACCGCTTCGCATGCTGCATGAAAGGCTGTCCTTGAATCAGGGTAAGCTTCTTTATGCTGAACTTTTTCACTCTGAAGTTTTTCCAGCCCATTAAAAATATGAAGATGAGGCTCAACTGTAAGAATCACTTTGTCACCACGAGACTTTTTTACATCCTCCAGAATGTAAGGTACTGAACCGTCCCCATTTCCAACGCTCACCACACTACCATCTGCAAAAAGCGCATCCTTCATGTGAAAATAAGTGATTGTATTTTTCTGCAATTCATAAGCTGATTTTGGATCAACCTTGCATTGAACATAATTTGCCGGATCAAAAACAATTCCAAGACTGCCTGCAAAATGATTGTAAAGCTCCATACAACGCTGGTCGCTATCACCATAGATTCCCTTTTCATTTTCGTGAACCAGAAGAATGTTTTCTTTGTCTGCAAGATTCAGCATCTGCTCAAGCCGATTAAAAACTTCATTTCGGTAAGCAGAATAATCGCCCTGTAAAGTTCTCTCCTCCTGAGGCATATAAAAACTGAACATTCTGATTTTCCTACATCCCAAAACCTTGCACACCTTTAGACTTGCTTTGAACTTTTCAAGATGAGCCGTAAAATCTTCTGTGATTCCGATTTTTCCAAAAGGTGAACCAAGTGCCGAAATACCAATATTGTGAGCCCTAAGCTTTTCTGCAATTTCTTTTGCTTCAGATTCGGTAAGATCCGCACAATTTTTTCCATTAACTCCGCGCAATTCGATTAGTGAAATATTTTCTTCTTCAAGAGCCTTAATCTGCTCCTCCAGGCTTCCAGCCGCTTCATCCGCAAAGGCCGAAAGAATAAAATCTGCCATAGATTGCCTCCATAGTTTTCATTTTATTTGCAAATATAACATAATACTATGCATATTTTGTTTGTTTTTATGCTAATCTTGCAGTATTATTGTGATATGGATTTTATGGCACATTATGAACATTCTCCCCGTCTCAATTCTCAGGGACTTCACTTTCACGATTATTTTGAGTTTTATTTTCATATTCAGGGAGGACGCCTTTATTGTGTAGATGATACAGTTTTCGAACTAAAGCCCAATCATCTTGTTATAATACCGCCGCTCCACATGCACGGACTTGTTTGCGACAGAGACTTAGTTGATTATCAGCGTGCCTGGCTTTACCTTACGCCAGAAACTTTAAATAAATGCGGATTTTCAAAAATTGATTTAAACAGAATGTTAGAAGAAGCTAACCGCAAACAAACCTTTGCCTGTCAGCTTTCGGAGGAAGAAGCTGAGATTTTCAAAAGCTCCATTCAGGTCCTGGAAGACTCAAGCACAAAAAACTCTGTAACAAATCTTTTAGATGATTATTCCAGGATTCTAAAGCTTCTTGGAATTGTACAGAAAAATCTTTTGATTAATTCAAACAATTCAAAAAAATTAAAAAGCTCAACAACAAAGCTTTCACAAAATATCATGCACGAAGTTCTTCATTATATCAACGAGCATTACACCGAAAATCTTTCATTAAAAAAATTATGCAAGCACTTTAACATGTCTGAATCTTCCCTCTCCCACGAGTTCAGTAATTATTCAAACAAAGGAGTTTATGAATACATCCTTTACAAGCGTATTATCAAGGCAAAAGAACTGCTTTTTACAGATATGAATCTTACACAGATTGCTCTGGAATGCGGCTTTAATGATTATTCAAACTTTTTACGGGCTTTCAAAAAACTTTCGGGCTGCTCGCCAAAAGAATACAAAAAGAGATAGCCCTATATTTCTGCTACAATCTGCTCAATATATTTTTTTTCAGAAATATCATAAGAATGTGAAATCATCTCTGCCATTTTTTTGTAGTCTTTATTTTCATCTTTTTTAGAAGCAAGAGCTTTTGCAAACATTTTCAGCATTAATCTTGAAAAACCATTCATTTTTTCGTAGCTGAGACCGCCCGGACAATAGAATAATTTTACAAGCTTCTTTTCTTCCTCTGTTAAGATTCTTTCCATTGCTACAGCTACATCAGGACTATCTACAGGACTTGCACCAACTGCATAAACAATCAGCTTTTTTCCAGCCTGAGAAAGTACCGGGATTTGTTTTTTAAACCATTCAAGCTTTTTTAAAGAACCTGCCATACACCAGCTGCCAAACACAATTGCATCATAGTCAGCCAGATTGATTTTGCCAGCCTTCTTCAAAGATACACATTCGCAGCCTGCAGCTTCGCTGATCCATTCTGCATACTGTTTTGTAAATCCTGTCTGACTGTTGTAAATTACGATTGATTTCATTTTCTACTCCTTCTAGTTTATATTTTTCAAATTATTTTCCATCTTAGAGATGATTTTGAAAACGCTTTTCATTTCCTTTTCCGAAACTCCATCATACAACAGCTGCATAAACTCCTGCTCTTTCTGTGAATATTTTGCAGCGAGCTTTTCACATTTTTCCGTACGGTGAATACGCTGTTTTCTTTTATCATTTTTATCCTGGATTAAAACAAGGATTTCTTTTTTGCAGAGACTGTCTAAAATCTGTTTAACATTCTGGCGGGTACAGCCCATAGTTTCTGCAAGTTCATTGGCGGTAGGTTCTTCATCAATATAAAGATTGAGGCATGCCAGCAGAAAAAACTGCTTACAGGTAATTTCATCATAAAAAGAATCCCCCACAGTCTGGAGCCGGTTCATAAAGGCAAACAAAAGCCCGAACAGTCCAAACTGCGGAGACATTGCAGATAAAACATCTTTGTCCTCAATCTTCATATTATGCAATATATTGCACATTTCAAAGATTGTCAACAAATAATTTTCACATAGATGAAAGTTTGTTTTCTATACCTATAGATTCCATACCTACAGATTCCATCCCTGATACCGATTCTTTTTAAGCTCGCGCGAAAACTTTGCAATCTGCATCATTTTGGCTTTACCCCACTCATTTTCGGTGTGAAGCTGCAGATATGTTTTCCATCGATCTTCACGCAAACTTCCATCTTCCAAAGCTGCCCTTACCGCACACCCCGGCTCGTTTGTGTGAGAACAGTCGTTGAACTTACACTTTTCAAAAAGCGCAACAACATCAGAAAAAGTTTCGTCAATTCCTTCTTCCATATCAAGCACACCAATTTCACGCAGACCCGGAGTATCCATAATCCACGCTCCACTTTGCAGGCGGAAGAGTTCACGGTAAGTTGTTGTGTGCCGGCCTTTTCCATCCTCGTCGCGGATAGCATTTACCTTCATAAGCTCAGAACCGTTCAGTGTATTGAGCAGCGTAGATTTTCCAACACCGGAAGAACCAACAATCGCAATTGTCTTATCCTCCTGAAGATACGGCTGAAGATTTTCAAGTCCATAACCCGTAAGCGAACTGATTGCAATTACATCAGCCTTAGCGCACACAGCCTTTGTAATTTCAACCTTGAGTTCAACATCATCACACAAATCTGCCTTTGATAAAATTACAACAGGCTTTGCACCAGTGTTCAGTGTGATGGAAACATAACGCGCAATTCTATTTTCATTGTAATTCTGATTAAGCGAGGTCACAATAAATACATAATCAAAATTGGCAACGATAGTCTCCTCTAACAGGTTTTTCACATAAGCTTCGGAATGACCGCTGCGGTTCGGCCGCTTAAAGACTGTTCTTCTTGGCAGAACTTCATCTATCAATGCATCACCATATTCGTTGGTAAAAACCTTTACGTAGTCACCAACAACAGGTGGTTCCAGTCCGAGATTGTAAAACTTTCCCTTGAGTTTGCCGGTCATTTCAAAATCGGTGCAAACAGTTCCATCCTCTGCACAAGGCAAAAGGGTAAAAAGATTCTTCTGCACGCATAACACACGCGCAGTAATAAAAGTATTTGATTTCAATTTAATTTTCCTAAAAGCAAGAATAAATATTCGTGAGAATAAACCAATGCAACTCCGCTTTCAGGACAAGAGCTTTATGCCAGACAAGCGGAGGTCAAAACGTTAATCATAAAAATCATAAATCTTATCTCAACCTCCTTAGTGATTAGTATACATTCGTTATATCATTTTGCTGTGAGTTTGGCAATAATGTTTTCTCTCTTATTTCTTTCTGAGTACCGTAATCGCCGCAAAGTGCTTTACCTCAAACTGTTCAGGTGCAATTTCATCAAGCAGCTTTCTGTGTTCTTTGTCCCAGCCTGCAAGTTCTTCACCAGACAGTGATGCCCCAACTCCCCTGCAAGCCCTCATTCTTCCATGCCAGGACTCTTTTGTAAAAGGCACCATCACATCGTACTCTTCATGCTCTTCCATTTCAAAATTATTATAAGCCACATCCGGAACCCAGTTGGGCCGCCTTGTCTGCCCTGCTCCCGACCAGTTAGGACTATATTTCAAAACCAGCTTTTCACTTTTCCCCGCAATCTCATCTTCCAACGGAAGCCATGCCATATACAAAATTACAAGTTTTCCATTCGGCTTCAAAAGTTCAGCAAGCTTTGGCATTACGTGCTCATGGTCAAAATACCAGAAGCACTGACAGGCTGTAATCACATCAAAGCTTTCTTTCGGGAAATCGAGCTTTTCGGTAGGCACTGCAAAAAAATCAATTTTCATTCCGGCTTCGGCAGACAATCTTTTAGCCTGCTCAATCTGTTCCGGCGAAATATCAGTTCCGGTCCAGCGCGCCCCATACTTATACATATTACGCGGCAACACCCCAGTTCCTGTTCCAAGGTCCAGAACACTCTGCCCTGTAACACAAAGTCCCCTGTCCACAATTTTTTTATAAAACATTTCCGGGTAAACATCTCTGTATTTTGCATAATCCTCCGAAGTCCGCCCCCAGTCAAATGCCTTCCCAGCATCTATTCTTTTATCTATTATTTCCATAATTATCCTCCTGTCGCGCTACAAACACATAGTCATATAAATGGGAATGTAAGTAACTTCTGCAGAAACATCACGTACCAAATCTTTTGTATATATTATAAAGCGCTCATGCTTTTTCTGTTTGTATTTTTTTGCAAAACAATCTAATGATTCATGCTGTTTATAACTGGAAGATTTAACTTCAATCGGGATTAATCTTTTGTCTTTTACAATCAGAAAATCTACTTCATATTTCTGTTCGGTAGTGCTTTCCTTTTTTTGATATAAAAACTCATGAAAATATAAATCATATCCCCGGGCACGTAACATTTGTGCAACCATGTTTTCCATAATCATCCCAAGATTTGTTCCAAGCTTGTCAAAGATAAGCTTCTTGTAAATATCACTTTCTGTTTCGCTTGAGTTTTTCATAATTTGAGTAACTAAAAGTCCTGTATCACCCATAAAAAGTTTGATATTAGATGACTCAGCAAAAAGTTCAAGTGAGATTTGAGGATCAGTTACATTCTTACAACAATTAGCAATCATGGAATCACTCAAAAACTTAATTGAGCGAATATAATTCTGATACCTAGCATTTTTATCTACCATAGACAATTTAAACATAGAATTATGATTTGAAAGCTGTTCTGCAAGTGTCGCAAAAATGGCAGATGTTTTTTCTGTATTTTCATCGTCGTATTTTTCTAAATCTTCTTCATAAAGACTCAAAATTGAACGTTTCACGGCGTCTATCGATGAATAACTTAGTTTTTCCACAAATGCTTTTACAGCCTGCGGCATACCACCTACAGCAAGATAAGTTCTAAATGTCTGCATTATTTTCCTGTGAATAGCATCTCCAAGAGGAATACGTTTTTCAAAATGTGCCTTTATTACTTTTGCAGTAATCGTATCTCCTGTTGCCCACAAGAATTCCTCAAAATCCATAGGATACATTTTACATTTATGTTCTTCAGAGGGAATCAAAATCTGAGCACTCTTTTTTTTTATGGAGATGAGAGAACCAGTTTCTATATAATCAAAACGTCCGTCTGCCACCAGATATTTGATAGCCTGACGCGCCTGTGGGAAAAGTTGTATTTCATCAAGAATGATTACCGATTTACGGGGAGTAAGCTCCTTTTGTTTCAGAACAAACAAATTATTGAAAAAAGTATCTAAATCAGAAAGATTTTCAGTAAATAGTTTTTTAACATCTGAATCTTCTTTAGCAAAATCAAGTATCAGATAATCGTCATATTCATTTTTAGCAAATGTTTCTGCAATGGTTGATTTACCGATTCGACGCGCACCTTCTATGAGAATAGCATTTTTGCCGTTATATGTTTTTTTCCAGTCTAAAAGAACATCATAAAACTTTCTCTTAAAATCCATGACTAAAGTATAAGATCTATTAACGAATTTTGCAAATCTTTTTACCACATTTTTAACGTATTTTGCAAATCTTTTTACTGTATTTTTAACGTATTTTCCAAATCTTTACTTTATCTCATCAATATCCGGCTGAAAAACCGAAACCGTGATCGCTTCATTATCTGCAAGTTCCGGTTCTGCTTTTACTCCCTTCAGATACGCATCAAAAAACTCAAGATGGCATTTGCAGAAATTATAATGCATAACATCAGCATCAAGCTTTCCGACCACAGAATTTATCGGCATGGTATATTTTGAATCTGCAAAACCGATGTGCTTCATATCCCTGAACAGAACTTTATAAACAGGCTTTGTGTGACGAAGATAAACACGAGCTGCAGCCTTTTCGTTATCCTTGCAGCTAATCTGCATAAACGGTTTTGCCATTATATCATTCGTGTAATCGCCAAAAAGGCCACCATCAATATTTATACCGCAGACAAAATCTTTATTTCTGGCACAAAGAGCATACGCTGTATTTCCGCCAAAGGAATGACCACTTGCTCCAACACCCTTTGAAAAATCAATCATATCTGCCAGATTCTCTTTTGCATAATCCAGTGCAGCTTCATTATCCTTTATCCACTCAGGAAAACGACTCCTCATATAACGGCAATACTTTTTCTGAACCTCATCAAACTGCTGCGCGAGCTCTTCATCACTCCCCTTTGATTTTGTAAGCTTATACATCGCAATAAGTCCACCGAGCATCGGTTCATAAAGCTTGATATTTTTCTTATCAGAGAGGATAAAAGTACCGTCATCAAACTCGGTGCACAAGGCTTCGTAAGAATGTGCCACAGAAATTACAACATACCCGTGAGAAGCAAGCTCAATGCATAGAAACGAATTACCTTCCCTGTAAGAATTATATCCGTGATTAAACATTACAAGAGGAAACTTCTTTCCAGAAATCTTCGGTGCATTTATATAACATTCAGAAATATTATCTTCGGGATTCTTTTTAAAATCCGGTGCAACATGAAAAGAAGCTTTAAATCCCTTAATCATATTTTCCGAAAGTCCAACCAGTTTTTCCAATCTCTGCACACTTTCCTTTAATACAGGATAGTAAACTCTTGCTGCAATACTCCTCATTCCACTAGCCGGCAAAACTTCTTTTCTGTTATCTTTGATTGTGTAAGTAAAAGTTCCAACCGCATATTCGCCAGTCGGTTTAGGAAACTGTTTTTTCATCATAATCCAGCCTCCGGTAAACAATGCATATGAGTCACGCCTAACATACGGAATCCTTCAGCTGTTAGTTTAAACGAACGGAACCCGAAATCTCTGGCGCGCAATTTTAAATAAAGTTCGATTGCTTTTCTGTCAGCGCACCCTTCCGGGTACTGGCTCAAATGGTTTTCAAACAATGCGGTAAGCTGCTTTTTAAGGTAACCTGTAGTTTTCATATAAACATTCGGCTTTGCAGTCATATAAAATGCTACTGCTTTTACAGCACACGCGTCCGCTCCAAGCTTTTTCATAATACCGGGATTATCCGCATTTACGGCAAGAGTTCGCACAGCCTTACCAACATTCAAGTGATCAATGTGACATTCCGAAGCCGGCGCAGGATCCGGAGCAAACATTACATCCGGCTTAAAAGATGAAATCACGCCTGCAATCTGTTTTACCAATTCTTCAAAGTCATAAAAGCCGCCATCAGAAAGATTTAAGAAACGTACATCAGTAACTCCAAGTGCAGCCGCAGAACGGATTGCTTCATCCTTACGAATCGCAATCAGCTCTTCTTCCGTTACAGAATCCTTAATATTAACAGTTCCATAACGTCCATCAGTACAAATCAAAAAGCAGATACTTTTACCCTGCGCAGCCAGAGCCGCCACCGTAGCCCCTGCACCAATTTCTATATCATCAGGATGAGGTCCCACAAAAAGGTAACGTTCAAAGCTTTGAACCTTTGGAAAAGGAGCGGCAAACCGCAATGCAAGTTTAGTTAATCCCATAGTTAGTCTCCGTTAACACACAGGTACTTTCTGATTTTCAAGCTCGCTGATAATTTCAGCATATTTATCTTCATCCAGCTTATAGAAACGAACATAAAGTAAATATGAAGTAAGCAGCAATACAAAAGGCACAATAACCATAAACAGCAGCATACCGATTGACTGACCGTTTCCAATATTCTGAATCACTTTTGCAATCTCAGCGTTCTTCATTTCTGTAGTTATGAGATTCTGATTTGCAGCCTGTTCAAAACCGGCAATCTGATTTGTAAAATCTGTAACACGGAAGAGCAGATAGCAGAGCGAAGTAATCACAACAACTAAAGCACAGCCAAGCTTTGTAATAAATGGACGAATAGAAGTAATAATTCCTTCCCGGCGGCTGCCCTTCTTCAGCTCGTTGTATTCAACTGTATTAAAAATGGAAATCATAAGAATAAGATGGTAACCGTACAAGCCAAAAGCAAGAAGCATATAGCCTATAGTCAGCGTCCAGAATGCCACCATGTTAGCAGGCATTAACAAGCCCGAAATCAGCATGAGCACACAGCCCGCAGCCGCAATATAAAGCAGGATTTTTAAGAAGTTTTTTCTTCGGAGCTTTCTTGAAATAGCAGGATAGAACACCATAAGTAAAGCAGTAGCCGCCATACCTACAGTAGAAAACAGAGAATAAAGGCCGCCTTCATAACCGTAACGGAAATATACATAGTTTGCGCCAATACCACCAACAATAAGATTATTTGCAATCTGATGAAGCAGATAAATCAAGGCCATCCACCTCAGCTGGTCATTTCCAAAAATCGTATCTGCAATCAACTTGAACGAAACCTTATCGGCAGGCTTTTCCATATCATCGCGGTTTTCCTTTACACCTAAAAGTGTAAACATAACAAACAACGGCGACAGAATTGCTACAACCAGCGCAATAATACCATAGGCACTTGAAGCATTACCGCCCAACTGAAGCTTACCGGCAGTGAACATTGGAATCATCAAACCTGCAAGAGTTGCACCCACACCGGCAAACAGAGTTGCACGTGCCGTAAACTGGTTTCTTGAATCACTCGTTCTTGAAACAGCAGGAACCATTCCCCAGTAGGAAATATCATTCATCGTATAGGTAATGCTATACATAAAGTAGATTACACCAAAAAAAGTCACAAAGGCCCAGCCAGTAAGCTTTGTATTAAATGCAAGATAAAGAACAATAGAAGTAGAGATTGAACCAACAAGCAGCCAGGGCTTAAACTTTCCCCATTTGGTTCGTGTACGCTCTATGATGTTGCCCATAATCGGGTCATTGAATGCATCAAAAATACGGGCAGCAACCATAATCATAGTAATTGCCACCACCTGAGCATCAGTCAGTTCTTTTGTATAAAGGACATATAAATAGATAAAACTTGTGAACATAGTGTAAACCATGTCTCTTCCAACTGTCCCCAGCGGATAGAACCACAGATTACGCTTTTTAATTCCCGTCTCTTCAACGTCAACGTGCTTTATGTTAAATGATTTTTTGTTCTCTGACTTTTCGGCCATGCAATCCTCCTGCACCAATAATTATACAGGAGAATTGCAATAAAATCAGCAAAAAGTAATGCTTCTATTTTCTCTCGTAAAATTGATCTCTAAGCGGATCAAGAATCCGGCATGTCGACATGATATTTGAGTTTAAAGTCATTTCAAATCTTTCAATAATAGCTTCTTTTGTATCTTCTAAGATTTGTTTATCTCTTCCTTCATAATATGGGATTTTATCATACTTTTTATCTGCATATACAAAACGCAAAATCCAGCAAAAGAAAACTTCCTGAAGATCTTCTCTTGTTCTTATATTTTCATTTAAGAAAATTTTAAAATCTGTACGAGTCCTGAAAGTAAAAATATCTGTGTCATTTTTTTTAACATGAATATCTTCGTCAGTAATTCTTGCGTTTGGAATAAACACAGATATTTTATCTCCATTACCATCCAGCATAGTCAAGCCAACAAGAGGATGTGTTACTAAAAGCTCTCCGATTATATAAACGTACCCGACTTTCATTTTCTCACGAGGGATATCGATCATTCATAACTCCTTGTGAGAAATTATAGCACGTTTTTTGCATTTTACAACGTAATTAAAAGCTGAACTTTGCATTTATACAAATGCTGCTCAAATCCTTGTAAGCACCGTATTTTCCATCGTTATCTGGGCCAGGCAGAAAGATGAAGGCTTTTAATCCGAGGTTAATCTGATCAGACAAACTGTATTTTACCGATGGTGAAATCATGCTGTCAAAATCATTAAAGCCAAGTATTCCAGCCAGACTCAATTCCAGGGTTTCGTTTACAAGTGATTTTGAAAGGCTTAAGGTTGCACCGTGCTGATACTCGTTAGTTCTGTCTAACTTTTCAATATCACCAAAAACTACATCACAGTAATATTGAGCAGTAATTGTCCAGCCACTTGGCATCCAGTCTATACCGGCAAGTGCAGAAAGCTGATTATGTTTTTCTGATGATTCCGAACGGTTCTTCATAATTTCTTCTGCTGATTTCTGGAAATACCTTTGCGGGAAAAATGCCGCTTCCAGACGAAGAACTGTAGGTCCAATTGGAAGTGCGGCATCTGTACCAATCATTGCCATTCGTTTGTAATCTCCACTAACAACAATTCCATTCGGCATTGCAGTTGCAGGATTTGTTGGATCCAGAGGAGCACCATATGTCATGGAATAACCTAAAACAGGAATATCATCCCAGCCGTAATATCCGTAAAGTGAAAAATCAAGAATAGAAAAATACCCCGAAAGCTTTAAGCCATATTCACCATTCCAGATTGCCCTTTCCGGTGTTTCAAACTGATTGATTGAGACAGGAAGCGTAAGCGTTGTATTCATTGCAGGTATCGGGAACGAAACACTTGAAGGAACAACAAACTTTCTTAGAGTGTTACCCTCATCTAACGGAAGTGCCGAAGGTTTAAAAAACGGAATCCAGTAAGCATCTGCCGTAAACTGATTCCCGGAAAGAGAAAAGCGGATTGCATCAACCGGAAGCTTTGAATCATCCCCAGTCATTGCAGAAAGGCTGCTCATATCTGCAGGGCACAAAACATTTGTAATATCAATTCCATCAGCTTTTCCCCAGACTGCTTTCTGCCGTCCAATTCTGATTCCCCAGAATGATGAAGTATAATCTATCCAGAGCTCACCAAGAGACAAATCAAACCCACCGCCCAGATTACCGGAACCGCCTTCTCCATTCAATGCACCTGCTGCATCATAAGCAAAGGTTGCCTCGGCATAAGCAGAGCTGTTGTTATAATAAGCATCAAGCTTGCCTGTAAAAGTTGTATCTGCCAGAGTAAACTTTCCTGCAGCTTCATCCTCATCTGTCCAGGGAGCACCTACTCCCCACAAAGTTTCAATATAACCTGAAAACTCCACCCCTTGAGCAAATACACAAGTCGCCCAAACAAGCCCCAAAATTATTTTTAAAAAATTATTTTTCATTTTTACTCCAAAATTACAAATCCTGCATTACACATTCTGCACTTTGCATTACACATTCTTCATTCTTCATCACACCTTCTGCATTCTGCATTATGAATTATGCATTATTCATTATCTAATCCTTCCCTTCTCCAGCGCAGCAACAGTAAACAATGAATCATCAATATCTTCTTCGTCGTACTGAATATTTTTTGTTTCAATAAGTGACCAGGTGCCAGTCTGAACATTTTCCATCTTCATTACTTGAGCAGTTGTAAAGCCTTTGATAGTTGTAAAATCTGTGCAGGTAAGAACGCGGTGGAGTGTATCCTGGCGGTCATAAAACTCGCACTTACGGAGAATGTAATCTGCCTTACCAATATAGCTGATATAACGTGGATCTTTTTCTGTGTGTGCCTTGCTGATACATTCAACCTTGTAGCAGTCAACTCCATCAACTGCTTCTTCGCCAAGCAGATTGTAATCATATTTTGAAAGACTTCGGTCGCCCATATCCTGGTAGGTGAAATCAGTTCCCATAAAGCTTCCTTCACTTTCGCTTCCGCTGCTTGCAATACGACGGGTCTTTTTCATAGCAGGCATATAAAGCCAGTTATCGGAATCCTTATCATCCTCTTCATAATCGAACATAAGGTATCCAGTTCCAGCAACATCCTTAGGGGTTGTGAATACGATTATACTTTTTTCAACATCTCCGTAATCCTTGCTTTTCATAATAACTTCGCGGATTCTGTCGTTACCTTTTTTTGAATGAATCGTAAGAGTAGCAGTTGAAGATGAAGTTTTAGGCTCCGGAACTTCATCAGCTTTTTTCATAATGTCATAACCGGTAAGGCTCTGTGCAAAAAGTGAACCTGCTAACAATAAAGTTGAAACTGTACCAATAATTTTTTTCATAATAAAACTCCTTATTTTTTTTCTGGGCCAAAAGGCTTAGTGATGAATAACAAAACTGGTGTCAATGTATAGTCTGCAATCAAAGCGCTGCCAAGTCCTACAATTGAAAGCCAGCCGATATTTACAAGAACAGTCATTGTGCTTGTAAGGAAGATTCCAAACATAGCGCACAAAATGATTGTTGTCATAATCATTGTTTTTCCAATTTCGCGGTATGAGTTCAAAACTGCCGATCGATAGTTTCCTGTAAGCTCAAAGTGATACTTGATATGATTTGTAAAGTGGATTGTATCATCAACCGCAATACCAAGAATCATCGGCATAATCATTGCGGTAATCATATCAAGGTTAACACTTGCATAGCCCATAATACCTCCAATGATTGCAATTGGAGCAACGTTAGGAATCATTGCAATAAAGCCGGTGCGGAAAGAGGTAAAGGCCAGAATCAAAAGAAGAAGGATTACTATCAGGGAAGTTCCAATAGAGCGGATAGAACCACGAACAAGTTTTCCGTTCATCTGTGCATACTGAACAACCTCACCTACTACTCCAGCATTAGATGCATCAGGGAAAAGCTCTGCACACCATTTTTTTACATCTTCAAGATTTCGGACAATTTCTTCACCATCATAACCACTAAGTTCAATGTGAAGATAACCGGCTTTAAAGTCTTCACTAACATAATTGTAAAGGTCACTTCCGCCGGAAATTTCGTAAAGGAACATTTCCTGACTTACTAAATCCTGGTCATCTGGAATTACATAAAAGTCTGGATCATCACTGTTCAAGGTACGATTCATTTCTTTTACAACTTTTGTTACGGAAGAAACACGCGGCTTTCCGTTAGAAACTTTTGTTGAACTTAAAGTTCCAATGCGGGCTGCAAGCTCATCCATGTTTTTAAGAACCTGAGGATTTTTAAGAGCATCTTCTTCCTGGTATTCAACAAGCACTTCATAGCTGTACTGACTTCCCAACTGACTGCGGGTAATTTCCATAAGGCGATGAATATAAGGTGTTCGCTCGCCCATCATATCAGCATAATTCATATTTACTTTGATTTTGAAAATGCCCGGAATAACAGCAAGAATCACTGCGCTGCCAACAATAACTGTAATCCACTTTTTATTGAGAATAGATTTTCCCATTGCTTCTACACGGAGGTCTGAGTTAGTTGAGCCTTCATTCTTTACAAAGTCAGGGTCAGGCTCCTGATCTTTTCCAAAGCTATAAAGACAAGGCAAAAGGATAATTTCAAAAATGAAAACTGCAAGAACGGCTGCGGCGGTAATTCCTCCAACCCAGCGCATAGGTCTGATGTTTGCAGAAAGGAAGGAAAGCATACCTGCCATTGTTGTAATTACAGTGAAGAACAAAGCCCAGCCAGAATCTCTTATTCCCATTATTACAGATTCTTTTCGCTGACCTGTTTTTCTAAAATACATCTTAAAGCTGTTGATATAGTGAACTGCATAACCTACCGCAAGTGCCATTGCAAGCAGAACAGTTACCATAATCATTGTGTTATTACCTTTGATATTAAGCCATGCAGAAGCACCGAGGGTTGTTGCAAGAGCACCAAGAGTTGCAATTGAAGGAACAACGACGCCACGCAAGGAACGAATAAAGATGATTAAGAAAATAAGCATAACTACAAAGCCCAAAGCTATTCGGCTTACACACTGGGTTACAATTGATTTTTCTTCCTCATATTCTGTGTAAGAAAGGCCAGCCGGTCTGATTTCCCATTTGTCTGATTTATATTTTGGGTCATTAAAGATTGTCATTGCAGGTGGAGCAATTTTATTCATTGCTTCATCAAGACTTTCGGAATATTGTTCAAGATTTACGATAAGCCAGGTTTCTGTGCAGTCATCACTAACAAGATTGTTTATAAGTGATTCGCGGCTTAAGATAAAGGCTTTTTTTTCTGCAAGCTCCTGAGGGTCTGTTGGAACACCGTCTTCAAAAGGGCTTGTGACTTCAAAGCCATCTTCTGTACCAATTGGAAGTGAAAGCTCCATTAAAGAAGTAATACTTCCTGCATAAGGAACATTATTCAAAAGCTCGTCACCAAGCTGGTCTATCATCTGCAAAACTTCCGGGTCAAAAACATCTTTTGCTTTTATATGTGCAAGAAGAGTGTCGGTAGAACCAAAAATACTTTCAAAATGGTCCTGATTTACCTTTGTTGTTTCCCAGTCATCAAACCAGTCCTCTTCACCGTTATCGAGTTTTAGACGTGGTATTCCAAGGCTGCAGACAACCGTTACAATTAAAAGTCCAATTAAAAAGCCCCATCGGTGCTTTATTTCAAATCGTCCGAACTTTTCGAACCAGTCATTTATTTTTTTGACCTTCATAATGGCTTTATCCTCCTGGGGAAAGCCATATTTACCTTCCCCTGTTTTATTATGTTAGCTCTTACTAACCTTTTAGATAACACTGTTATCGTTAACAGATAATAATGATAACAGTGTTATCTTGTCAATAGAATTTGGGAAAATTTGATAACATTGTTATCTTTTCTTGACTTTTTCCGGATTTTAACAGTAAACTATTAATATGAGCGAATCCGCCGCAGAAACAAAAGCTAAAATCCTCATAAGCGCAAAAAATGAATTTCTTGAAAAGGGCTTTATGAATGCATCTTTACGCACAATTGCTTCAAATGCAGGCGTTACAACAGGGGCAATGTATCGTCATTTTAAGGATAAGGATGCACTTTTCTGTGCACTGGTAGACGAAGCTATAGCTTTTGCTCAAAAAACCGTTATGCTAGCCGATGTTATGAATCATCAGGACCTGGACAATGTCGTTTCCGAAAAACACTTTGAAGAAGAAACCAGGCAGACAAACGAGTTTTTAAACTATATTTTTGATAATTACGATGCTTTTTATCTGCTCCTTACAAAATCAGCAGGAAGCACCCACGAACATTTTCAGGAAGAAATCTGCGACTTATACACAAAAAATTGCGCCCAAACCTTCAACTGGATGTTTCAAAATAAAATTGCCACCAGAAAAATCGACAAAATGACCGTGCACTTTATAGCTTCAACCGTAATAAATGCTTTTGTAGAAATCATCACCCACAAAATGACAAAAAAAGCAGCCTTTCAGTATATCGAAAACATCGAAGAGTTTACCCGCAATGGTATGATTCACATGATGGGGATTTCGCTAGTTACCCCAGCGCCACATCCAGAATCATCATAAGCGCAAAGCCGAGCATAAAGGTTATTGTACC
>JAEETM010000071.1 GCA_016290335.1 Treponema sp.
GCAAAGAACCGGTATTATCAGAACAGCGGCATTGACAGAAGACGGTCCAGAAGCTGATAAAACCGACATCATATAAAGACTCATAAAAGGATAATAATATGCGACTGATTTTTATACGCCACGGAGATCCCGACTACAAAAATGATAATCTTACAGATAAAGGAAAGCGTGAAGCTGCCCTGCTGGCCGGGCGGGTTTCTCAATGGAAGGATATAACCCAATTTTACGTTTCACCGCTTGGTCGTGCAAAAGCAACTGCAGAACCTTCGCTGGAGCTTCTAAACCGCAAAGCCATAACTTACGACTGGCTGCAGGAGTTTTATTACTATACAAAATATCCCAAAAATGTACCGGAAATCATTCTTCCAAAAGAGTTTGCCGGTAAAGAAACAATGTGCTGGGATTTAATGCCTGCCTATTTTACCTTTGACCCGCTTTTTTTTGACAAAGATAAATGGGCCGACAGTGATTTTATGAAAGCCGGCAACATTAAGAAAAAATACAAAATGGTTTGCGACGGAATTGACAAAATCCTTGCAGAATACGGCTACACACGAAACGACCAGAACTTTTATGATGTAAAAAATCCTGTTCCGAATCATAACTGGAGTGAACCGATTTTTAAATATCACTTAAAGTCCGTAAAAGACGATTACCCGGAGGAAACCACACTCGTATTTTTCTGCCACCTTGGAGTAATTTTCACAATGATTGCGCACCTTGTCGGCGTTTCTCCAATGCAGCTCTGGCAGGGCTTTTACATTGCCCCTACTTCCATCACAATTCTTAACAGCGAAGAACGCAAGCCCGGACAGGCCTGGTTCCGCGTAGAACGGCTTGGTGACACAAACCACCTTACTAACGGCGGCGAACCGATTTCATCTTCCGGCTATTTTGCTGATGTTTTCCGCCAATAAACAAGGATAACAAAACCACACATTTTATTGTTTTTTTACTTAAAAAATGTTAATATTTTTCTATGGAAAGGAAAAAGAAAGTCAGATTATCAGATATTGCAGAACGGCTTAATGTAAGTACCGTTACTGTTTCAAAGGCGCTGGCAAACAAAGAGGGAGTTGGCGACGACCTGCGCAAGCAAATCAAAGAAATTGCAGAAGAAATGGGCTACTCTGTAAAAAAATCTTCAGCAGCAAATGGAAGCATCACCGGTAACATAGGAATTATAATTCCTTCACGATTTTTTTCACAGAATCTTTCGTTTTACTGGTACCTTTTTAATTTCCTTTCAAAAGAACTGTTAAACCGCAATTACTACAGCATAATGGAGCTTTTGTCTGATGATGATGAAGCAAACCTTATTACCCCACGAATGCTCAACGACAAAAAAGTGGACGGCCTCATCATTCTTGGACAGGTAAGCAAAGCTTATATAAATACAATCCGCACACATTACGACAACTTTATTCTGCTTGATTTCTATACAAATATTATGGGAATTGACTGCGTTTCTAATGATGATTATTACTGCTCGTATATGCTCACAAGCTACGTTATTTCTCAGGGACACAAAAAGCTGCGCTTTGTAGGAAACTTTGAAGCCACTTCATCAATAAAAGACCGCTTTATGGGCTTTCAGAAAGCAATGTACGAAAACAAACTGCCGGCCGCTTTTGATGAAATTATTTCAGACAGAGATGAAAAAGGCGGACAGATTGAGATTCAGCTTCCTGATGCAAAAGACATGCCTACTGCCTTTATCTGTAACAATGACGAAACTGCAGCAATGGTAATAGAAGCATTGAACAAAAAAGGCTATAAGGTACCGGATGATATTTCTGTTACAGGCTTTGACAACTATCTTACAAGACATACAACTTCAGTTCCACTTACAACGGTCAGCATAAATCCGCAGGACACGGCAAATGTTGCGGCAGATTTGATTATTAAAAAAATCAACGGCGAATCTTATATAAAGGGCCGCCATCTTGTAAGCGGTACTCTTATTATCAGGGACTCCGTAAAGAAGATATAAGGCGAACAAAATGGAAGAAACGCAATCACCAGTAACAGAAACACCCGCTGTTTACAAACGACGATGGGGCGACAGAAAGGACGGTAGACTTCTCCGTTCCATAGAACCAATCGCCATTTTTTCACTTTATATTATGAACACGCGGAATGATGCAAATAATTCTATTGCCGACAGTATTGAGTTTTCTGCCATTCAAAAATATGTTCACAAAAAACGCCAGGAAGGTTTTGAAGGCTTTAACATAATGTACGTGCTTGTTGCAGCGTATGTCCGGGTTGTAAGCCAGAAGCCAGGCATAAACAGATTTATAAACGGTCACAGAATCTATGCAAGAAATAATATTGAAGTAAGCCTTATGGTAAAAAAGAAGCTTGAGCTGAATGCACCCGAAACAATGTTTAAGTTCTTTTTTAAGCCGGAAAACACCATCAACGAGATTTACAAAGATATGCACGAAAAGATTTATGCTTACCAGAACGAGCCGGATTCTGATGTTTCTGATGATCTGGACGGCTTTTTGAGGGCAATAGTAAGGTTACCGCGCTGGATTTTACGGCTTGTAATGAAGCTTTTGTATAAGCTGGATTATTACGGACTCATTCCTCAGTCGCTTCTGGCACTAAGTCCGTTCCATGGTTCAATGGTTCTTTCTTCAATGGGGTCTCTTGGAGTTCCACCGGTTTTCCATCATCTTTTTAACTTTGGAAATGTGCCGATGTTTATAACATTCAGTACAAACCGTCACGAAAATGAACTTAAATCAGACGGAACAATACAGAAAAAGCATTATCTTGATTTTAATATTACTATGGATGACAGAATCTGTGATGGTCAGTATTATTCAACAGCCCTGCATGAATTAAAAAAATACATTAAAAACCCGGAACTGCTTGAAGTACCGCCACAGAAGGTTATCTGCGATATTCCTTAAGCCACATTTGATTTTTAACTTATCTATGTTATAATAAATGCTACAACATTTGGAGACTTTTATGAAAAAGATTTTAACAGTAACCGCAGCTGCTGCAATTCTTGCATGTCTTATAAGCTGTGGCTCTACACCCAAACCAGACGATTCAAAAAAAGAAGAAACTATAACAACACCTGTAGTTCAGGAAGAAAAAAAAGAGGAAAAGAAGGATAAGCCTGCACCTCAGAAAAAGAAGCCGCTTTTTGGCGAGGACGGACTCCCAATCGGAAAATATGTTACCATGGAAGATTTTGAAGACGGTAACTACTGGATGCCGGTTGGTTCTTCCTGGGATGACGGCGACATGTCTATTGATGATGAAACTACCGAGGAATGGGGAACAAATGGCCCTACTTCGCTCAAGTGTCTTTATAAAACTAAAGGCGGCGAGTTTGAAAAATCAGGATACTACTGCGACGCTCCGCTCGAGTCCGACTGGACAGATGCAAAGTTTGTAGTTATTGATGTAAACAACCCGAATGATTATGCACTGCCTCTTACAATTGTGCTTCAGACAGGAGATGACTGGACCTGGAATCAGGCAGAACCGCAGATGTGTGAACCGGGAATAAGCTCGCTTGTATTTGACATAAGAAGCTTTAAAGATACCTCATATATTGCAAGAATGATTGTGTATCTGTTTGGAACACCGGAAAGCAACGGATTTTTCTTCTTTGATAATTACAGAGTGGTATTCTAGGTTTTTAAAAACTACTGTAAGCCTTTTATAAACTTATACAACTTTTCGGCAGCCATTTTGTGGGTTTTGGGACCAGGGTGGCCGCGGGAGCCTTTGTCTTCGGGGAGCTCTTCAAGATACTCCATAGAATCCAGCTTGAGTAAATATACCTTTTCGTCGTGGGCTTCTGCCTTGTACTCGTCTATTCCGCGGGCAATAAAATCTGGAATAGCCTGCATGTCAATCATACCATAGCACCAGATGATTACTGCTTTTTTGTTATAGCTGCGGATTATCTGCAAAAACTTCTTGGCACTAGCAGCAATAAAGCTTCCGTCTTCTTCGCAAGCCTTTTCGTAGGCGTCAGTTTTTAAAACATATTCTTTTCCGTCAGCATCCTTCCAAGGCGGCTGGAAAAAGGCACCGTTATCATTAGTTCCAAGGTTGATGATGATATAATCCTGTTCCTTTTTAAAAGAATACCTATCCTTTGCACCGAGTTGCTTTTGTATATCTCCATCCAAAACAGAACAAACATTTTCATAATGAAGAGGAAGAGCTGCATTTCTGTCTCCATTCCAGCCCCAGCATAATCCCCAGCCACACTGGCTCATCACGCTGTAATCTGCATTGAGTCGCTTTGCCAGCTGAACTGCATAGGTTTTACCGGCACAGAACCATTGTGTAATCCAGTCCTGTTCGTTTGGATTTCCGGCAAGCCCTTCTCCACTGGTTATGCTGTCGCCCACAAACTCAAGGCTAAGCTCACGAGGTAGCGGCTTACAAAAGGAACCATCATCATCAAGACCAAGCTGATGAATAAGCAGCAGATGCTTTTTATCACCAGACATAGGCTGAGTATCTTTTATAATAGAAATAAGATTTTCCTTTTCCTTATTTAGACCACGGGCAATGCACATCCACTGAGGCTGGTCCTTGCAAACCATAAAGCGCCCTACTTCTGCACCGTTTACTTCAATCCGCAGCCAGCTCTCATAAAGATCATAATCACTGGAAACCTGTATCCAAACTTCATTAGATTTTACATTTACTTCCAGAGCAGATGCTCCCCAGAAAAGTGCAAGAGGACCATCTTTTTCCCCTGCTCCATCTACATTTCTACCAAGAATCCTTTTATAAGCAATTTCGTTAATTTTGTAAGCTTTCATAAAGAAAAGTATATCAAATCTTTTTTTATTTTTGTAGTATTTTTGTACACATTAAATGCAGGTCCTTTGATATTGAATCATTATATTCCGAGTCGTATAATGGTCAGCAAAAATTGTTTTTCGGGAGCATTTTTATGACAAACTTTTACGATACAAGTAATATCCCCTGCTTTGGAGTAGCGGGCAATTTTACCGGGCATCTTGAACAGGCGGGAGAAGCTGTAGATTTTAAAAATATAAAAACAAATGCCCAGAATGCGCCTAAAGCAATTTTCCCCACCTTTATTCCGATGGGAAAAACTGCGGGACAAAAAGATTCGTCGGTGATGGAAAACACTTCGCCGGTGTCGGTGCTTCCTGCTTTTCTTACGGTCTACCCTTTTAATTCCCAAAAAATCATTTTTCCAAAAAATGAGATTAAGCTTCAGATAGAGCCGGAATGTGCAATCATCTTTGATGCAGTCTGGCAGGGGGACACTCTTACATCACTCAAACCAGCTTGTTTTGGTGCTTCAAATGACTGTTCAATCCGTAAACAGGGAGCTAAAAAAATCAGCGAAAAAAAGAACTGGGGTGCATGCTCAAAAGGTTTTTCGGATAATCAGATTGCAGCTGACGGTTTTGAAATAGGCTGTATCCTTGATGATTACCGTATTGCAAGCTTTTTAATCAGGGACAATAAGGTTTACGCTTACGGAGAAAACAGTGCTGTCCGTGACTACAGCTACATCTACAAAAAGCTTACAGACTGGATGCTTGAAAAGTTCAATAACCAGAAGGATGAAGGACCGGCAGAAAACATTCACAGCTACCTTACAGAAGCAGGCCGTCCGCATCAGATTATGGTTTCTATTGGAGCAACCCGCTACACCGACTGGGGGGAAAATAACTTTTTGCAGAATAACGATAAGGCTGTTGTAGTTGTTTACCCGGAATCAAAATATACTCCTGAACAGATTTACAAAATGACAGAAACATGTGAGTTTAAAGACCGTGCAATTTCTGCTTTAGTTCAGACTGTGGTAATGTAGGCGTTAGAGGGCAACACGCTTATAAACATTTATACAATTTTTAACTAGTTTTTAACTTAATTTTACTTAATTTTTCCTTGACAATAAAGCAATTAAACGTTACAGTTATTTTAGCGAGACAAAAAGTGCTCGCGTTTCTTTAAACTCAGGAGCGTAAAACTATGTCAAAAATCATCAGCGGCGGTAATTTACCAAACATTCCATGGCAGGATAAGCCAAAAGACTACTGGCTTCCAATCTGGCGTTATTCAGAAAATCCGGTTATCGGACGAAATCCATTCCCGGGTATGGGACGAATCTACAACTCAGCAGTAATTCCATGGCAGGGAAAGTTTAAGGGTGTTTTCAGAGCAGAAGACACATCTGCAAGACCATTCCTTTATATTGGAGATTCTGAAGACGGTATTCACTGGGATTTCCAGAAAGAAAAAATTCATATGCATGATCCGGACGGAACTCCTCATGATCCGTTCTATGCTTACGACCCACGCTGTGTAAAAGTTGACGATACATATTATATTCTCTGGTGCGGTGATTTTGACGGTGCTTCAATTGGAGTTGCCTGCACAAAAGATTTTAAGGATTTTACACGCCTTGAAAATCCTTTCCTTCCATTCAACCGCAATGCAGTTTTGTTCCCTAAAAAGATTGACGGCAAGTTTGTAATGCTCTCCCGCCCTTCTGATTCAGGCCACACTCCTTTTGGCGACATCCTTCTTTCTCAGTCTCCAGATATGAAATATTGGGGCGAACACAGACTTGTTATGCAGAAAGGTGGACAGGGCTGGTGGCAGGGAGTAAAAATCGGGTGTGGTCCTGCACCAATCGAAATCTCTTACGAAAATGATGAAGGCAAAACTGAACAGGGCTGGCTTATGTTCTATCACGGTGTAGCTACAACCTGTAACGGTTTTGTATACTCTTTCAGTGCTGCAATTCTTGATCACGACCAGCCTTCAATCGTTAAGTACCGTTGCGGTGACTATATGCTCACACCGGAAATGCCTTACGAAACTACAGGCTTTGTAGATAACGTTTGCTTCCCGGTTGCAGCTCTTACAGACGAAAAGGATGGAAAAATTGCAATCTATTACGGCTGTGCAGATACAGTTGTAGGTCTCTGTTTTACTACAGTTGATGAGTGCGTTAAGTTTATTAAAGCTCACAACGAACTCAACTATTGGGACAAAGATCCTGGAAGATTTTAATCCTTAACCCACCTTTTACCTGCGGCAAACCTATTCTGTATTTTTCTGCAAGAATAGGGCCGCAGGAATTAGAACCAACACCTGCCATTTTATAATCAAAGCAAATTACATTAGAAGAATCCTTTTCAAGCTCAAAGTTGTGACGCTTTGTGTACAATTCTTCCTGAGAATATTCACTTGCATTAAAGCTGATTTTCTTACCATCCACGCCCGTGCAGACAATTGCCAGCTTATTCTTTTTGTTTATAACCTTTGCGTAGCTGCAGTGATAGTGAGAGCTGTTTTCCTGTGGCCGGATATACGGTTCAAACATATCCTTTATTTTTGCAGTAAACTTGCCAACATAACAGGCCTGATGTTTATCTATATAACTTTCTGTCGGTCCGTATCCAAGATACTCTGCTGTATCAAAAGATTTTTTTACAAAGAATCTTAGTCCGATTCTCGGTAAGAAAAGAAGCTTGCTTGAAGCAGTCAAATCAAAGCTTACAGAAAGTTCACCATTTTCATCTATTGTATAAATTACATAACCATAGAAGAACGGCTGATAAATATTCCACCCGAAAGATTCCTTTACAGTGATTTTTGTGATTTTGGATGATTTTTTACCGTCAATTGATTCAACTTTTATACCGTAGATTTTTGTATCATAATCGTGAAGATGAGCACGATACCAGTCTCCGCGCATAGAATCGTTATCAGTCGGGGCCCGCATAAAGTTTAACTTAACCGGTGCATTCAGGATTTCAAATCCATTGCAGCTGATTGAATCGAAAGTTGCGGTGCGAAGATTAAAGCCATACTTAATGTTTCCAGAGTTGATGACTAACGTACCATTTTCCGGTTTTACAAATCCGTCAGCTTTATCAGTTTTATAATCCTTTTTATAGAACGCCAGCATTTTATCCATTTCTTCGCGCGCTGTTTTCTGCTTACCTTTTTCATCGCGCACACAAGGATTTGGCACTGGAACATCTATCACCTTTGAAGACCAGTTTCCGTCTGCAAGGATTTCTGCTTCATCATCATCAACCTTTGTTAGTTTCAACTGACTGAAACAAACTTCATAACCTTTCTTACACCAGAGCTCTTTATTTTTTGCAGTGAAAACAAAACGAATGTACACTTCCCTGCCGGCATAATCAGACAAATCAGGAAAGTCCGGCAAAGAAACAACAGTATGAGAAAGAGGCTTTAAAGATGGAAGAATCTGTTTTTTATTCTGAACAATAAAATCTCCATCAGCAATTATTTCATAAGAACAGTCAAGCTTTTCGGAAGCATCTGTAAAAGCAAGAAGATTCCAGAAATCAAAAACACCCCTAAAGGAATTGCTTGCAGGCAAACCTTTTTTACCTGCAGTTCCCTGGACCTTCATCACTCTGACTGGACGATAAACCTGCTTTGCTTCCAGAAGGCCTGTATGCGGCACACGGTCCGGATAAACAAGACCATCACAGCAGAAATTACCGTCATTGTGACGTTCCCCCCAGTCACCGCCATAACCGTATTTTTCGTTGCCCTTATCATCCTTACCAAGAGAAACAGAATGATCACACCACTCCCAGATAAAGCCACCCGCAAAACGTTCGCTTGAATGGAACACCTTATGGTAATCTTCCAGATCTCCGGGACCATTACCCATTGCATGGCAATATTCACAAAGAATAAACGGACGCTTTTCTTTTTTATCATTTAAAAACCAGTCGTGGAAATCTACAGACGGATACATTCGTGAAACAACATCATAGATTTTATCACTTGTATCATCCTGATTATGAACGCTTTCGTAATGTAAAAGGCGGGTGTTGTCAAAAGACTTAATCCACTCTGCGGCCTTTACAAAGTTCGTTCCGTTTCCGCTTTCGTTACCCATAGACCAGAACACAATACACGGGCGGTTAATATTGCGGATTACAAGAAGCTGTTCCCTGTCCAGAACGTCTTTTTCAAAAAGAGGATTTGATGCCATAAGGGCAATACCAGAATAATCGGAATAGTCCCAGCGGAAATGATTATTTACATCTACCGAACCGTGCATTTCTATATCAGCTTCGGCAATTACATAAAATCCGTAACGGTCGCAGAGCTTATAAAACAAAGGCGAGTTAGGATAATGAGAAGTGCGGATTCCGTTAACGTTGTGCATTTTCATCAGCTGCAAATCTTTTTCCATCTGTTCTAATGTTACTGCAGAACCTGTATCAGGCCAGCTGTCGTGACGGTTTACTCCACGGAACTTTATTGCTGCACCATTTATTTTAATGACACCCTTTTCAATATATATTTTTCTGATTCCAACTTCTTCACCAATCACTTCATTATCGCTGGTAATTGTTAGTTTATATAAACAAGGTTTTTCCGCAGACCAGAGCAAAGGATTTTTTACATTAAAAGTTACTGTTTCACTATCTGCTGCTGATTTCTTTTCAAGCAGAAGTCCGTCTGGTGTAAACAGAGAAACTTCAGCAGGAGCGCCTTCTATAAAAACTTTTACCTTTGCAGAATCAAAAGTTTTATTCAAATCTGTACGCACTGTAAAATTATTTACACGATGCTTAGGTCTGGAAAGAACATAAACATCACGGAAAATACCTGAAAGTCTGAGTTTATCCTGGTCTTCAAGATAAGTACCAAAGCCCCATTTTAGCACGGCAACTGTAATTATATTTTTTCCTTTAACCAGAAGTGGTGTTATATCGAACTCGGATGTATTATGCGAAACTTCTGAATAGCCTGCAAACTCTCCGTTTATGTAAAGATAAAAACAGCAGTCAACGCCTTCGAAGCAAAGGATTTTTTTATCAACTCCACATGCATAAGAATATTCCCGTGTATAAACACCAACCGGAATATCGTCCGGTGTAAAAGGAGGATTATAAGGAATCGGATAAGAAACATTTGTATACTGAATCTTATCGTTATCACTCGTAAAGCCCTGAAGCTGCCAGTTAGAAGGAACCTGTATTTTACTGCGTGGTTTTACAGAAACAAAATCATCTTCCAAATCGATTATGCTTGAATAATGCGAAAAGCCCCATTCTCCGTTGAGCGATTCAAAGCGTGAGGATTTTTCGCGGCTTTCAAAAGGATTCTGCGCTTTATCAAAAGGAATAAAATAGCTGTGCGACGGTAAAGTCCCTTTATGAAAGACCTCCGGATTTTCGTGATATATCATATAAGATTTAGGCGATTTTTTAGGTAATTTTTTAGTTAATTTTTGTTGATTCTGCATAAAAACTCCTTTACTATATTTATAAAAGAAAATAGAATCTATGTAAACTGTATTTTATGGAGATACAAATGATTTCATTCAACAAACAGCAGAAATTATTCAAACTGGAAACTCCAGATTCAACATACGCAATCCTCATTTCGGAAAAAGGATATCTGGCTCACGCTTATTATGGGCCTAAAATTGGTGATGATGATGTGAGTTATCTTACACGCCAGTTTGAGTATGGATTCAGCGACAATACGATTTTCCGGGAAAAGCATTCTCTTCTGGACTTTCTGCCACAGGAGCTGCCGACGGAAGGAATCGGGGATTTCAGGGAAGCAGCACTCTCCATAACAGATTCACAGAATCACAATGCGGTGGAACTTCATTATTTGTCTCATAAAATATATGAGGGGGCTGTTGCAATTGAAGGTTTGCCAAGCGTTTTTGGTGATGCAAAAGGTGGCAGAAAAAATTGCAGCACTCTGGAAATTACAACGGGTGATAAGGTTCTTGGAATAAATGTGATTTTGAAATATACAGTTTTTGATGACTGCAATGCAATCGTGCGCTCTACAAAGATAGTTAACACTAACAAGGCAACAGGCAGCGAGGCTGGAGACAAGGAAAAAACTGTATTCATAAAAAAAGCACTCTCATCATCCTTTGATATGGATAATGACAACTTTGACGTAATTACTCTGCACGGTAGCTGGGCGCGTGAACGACACATTGAACGTTACCCTGTTCACAAGGGAATGCAGGGAGTTCAGAGCATAAGAGGTGTTTCTTCACATCAGGAGCATCCGTTTATTGCAGTGCTTGATCACAATGCCGACGAAAACAATGGACGCGTTTACGGCTTAAGCTTTATCTACTCCGGTAACTTTATTGCAGAGGTTCAGTGCAACCAGTTCGACTCACTCAGAATTACAATGGGAATAAACCCGGACAATTTCTGCTGGAAGCTTGAGCCGGGAAAAGCTTTCGAAACTCCTCAGGTTGTGCTTACCTTCTCGGAAAAAGGTCTTAACGGAATGAGTAACGCGTTCCACGATTTGTACCGCGAACACTTAATCAGAAGTCCATACAAAAAAGCAATGCGACCAATTCTTATAAATAACTGGGAAGCAACGTATTTTGATTTTAATACACAAAAGCTGCTCGACATTGCAAAGGAAGCTGCTAAATGCGGAATTGAAATGTTAGTTATGGATGACGGCTGGTTTGGAAAACGCAGCTTTGATGATTCAAGTCTTGGCGACTGGGTTGTTAACGAAAACAAAATACAGGGCGGATTGAAGAATCTTGTTGATGAAGTAAACAAGCTCGGTCTTAAGTTTGGCATCTGGTTTGAACCGGAAATGATTTCGCCTGATTCTGATTTGTACCGCGCTCATCCTGACTGGGCAATTCAGATTCCGGGACGTGAACCTGGCATGAGCCGCCAGCAGCTGGTACTTGATATTGTAAATAAAGATGCACGTAATTACGCTTATGAATCGGTGGCAAAGATTTTACGAAGCGCAAATATTGAATACGTTAAGTGGGATATGAACCGCCAGCTTTCTGACCTTGGAACTCCTTCGCTTCCAGCCGACCAGCTTGGTGAATATTTTCACCGCTACGTGCTTGCCCTTTACGAAATGCAGGAACGCCTTGTCACCGAGTTTCCTAACCTTCTTCTTGAAAACTGCAGCGGTGGCGGTGCACGTTTTGACCCGGGTATGTTCTACTACAGTCCGCAAATCTGGTGTTCGGATGATACAGATGCAATTGAACGACTTTCCATTCAGGAAGGAACAGCACTTGTTTATCCGCTTTCTACTATGGGCGCACACGTTTCTGTTTGTCCTAACCACGCATGCGGAAGAGTTACTCCGTTTAAGACTCGCGGCTATGTTGCACTTTCGGGAACCTTTGGTTACGAGCTGGACATTACAAAGCTGAGTGATGATGACAGGGCCGAAATTAAAAACCAGGTTAGTTTATACAAACAATACAGCTACCTTGTCCGCGAAGGAGACTATTACAGAATTGCTTCTTACAGCCAGAACAACGAGTATGACTGCTGGATGAGTGTTTCGAAAGATAAATCAAAAGCACTGCTTACTTTCGTTCAGGTGTTTAATCATCCTAACTACAAAACACGAATGATAAAACTCTGCGGGCTTGACCCGGACAAAAAATATAAAATTACTTACCCTGATGATGACCAGGAAAAAGATCCTCCGATGAAGCTTTCCGGACTTACGCTGATGAATGCAGGTCTTCCAATCAGACGGGAATGGGGTGATTTCCAGAGTAAGCTGATTTATATAGAAAAGATTTAGCACACTTTGTCATTGCCGTGCCTGACACGGCAATCTTTAATTCTCTTTCATCACATTCTTAATCATCTTGTACGCAAACCCGGCTTTCAAAAGTGCCTCAATAAGTTTATCCTCTGATTTGCCTTTTTTTACAAAACGCTCGTATGCCTTTTTACAGATTTCCTCTTCATCATTATCAGTAAAAAACTCCTTTACAGCATCTGCGGCAACTGCTTTATCAATTCCGCGCGACTGGAGTTCAAGCAGCAGCTTTGTCTGCCCTTCATAATGATTTATTCTGCGGTCATTAAGCCAGGCAGCGGCATAGCGTTCATCACTCAGGTAATTTTTGCTTTCCAAAAAAGAGAGCGCTTTATCTATATATTCTGATTTATACTGTTTTGCAAGAAGCTTACGTTTTAAACCAAACCGACACTGCTCAGATCTTGCAAGATAAGAAACAGCTTTCAGTTCAACCGCACAAATTAATCCCGCATCGAGCAAGGCTTCTTCATCATCATCATCAAACTCAGAACCACACTGAATATTATCCAGCTCTATTCCAGACAGATATTCCTGCCTTGCATAAAACACAACGCCCTGCTCCGGGGTTAGCTTATACATTCCTTCGTATGATGTTGGTTCAACAGATTTAATTTTCAAAATCTCCTCCAGCTGTTTAATACAAAGCTATACTGCTTCCAACTTTAAACTCAAAGTTTTTCTGTTCTGGTGCCGGGCAAGGTCGGTACATAAACGATGAAACAACAGTAACAGCAAAATTAGACTGAGCAAGTCCACCAATATTCGGAGTAAGCTTAAATGAAAGATTCAGTGCAATTTCATCATTATAAATACACTTTTCGTTTTTCAAATATTCCAGATAATCCTTTGCCTGCAATACTGCCCAGGATTTTGTCTTTTCATTATCAACTCCAATTTTTGCCACATACGAAGCAGAAACTGAAAAACGGTTAAAGTACAGATAAGGAAACTTTATTGCCGCGTATTGAATATTTGTAGAAAACAGGACAAGTGAAACTCCAGCCTGCAAAAAATAATCCTCACTGGTAAAAAGGGCACTTTCAAGTGTTACAGGAAGATTATAGGTCATCCAGTTTTTATTGTCGCGGACAGGCAGCAGACGGGGGATTGTGACAGAACCATAGAGTCCGACATTTTCAAACTTTGGTTTTCTTATGTATTGAAGCTGAAGCTTAAAGCCTGCATTTTCGTAGGTGCCGGAATTATTTGAATGGAGATTTGAAAAGCCTGCAGAAGAAAAGATTTTCGGAAGCAAACCAAGCCCGCCGCCTTCAAGCAATGCCGGTGTAACAGGAGTTGTAGTATCTTCAACGTCTTCATCGGGAGCCGCGCCACTCTCATCACCAGTATCGCTGCCTTCTCCTACTGGAATAAGATTTAATCTTCCATAATAAACGCTGAGATTTCCACTCATAATAAAATTAAACAGCCCGCCGATTGGCAGCGAAGACGAGAACCCAAGTTCACCGAATGCATTTTTAAAACCATCATTATCTCCTTCTGCCTGAGCCGTAATTGAATAATTAAAAGCGTTTGTATCGGTAGAACCATTCAGCAAAAACATTCCGCCAAAGTTATTGTTCAGCAGACTGTAACCACCGGATATCATATAAAGAGGATACGTCCATGGAGAAGCACTTATATACGATGCACCCAAAAGCATGGAAGAATCAACCAGGGAATTATTTCTTTCATCTGGAGTTTTACCTGTAACAAGGCTGACTGGAACAAAGGTTCCCTTTCTGATTAAATCTGCAGCTGTAACTTCTCGGGAGCCTTCCAGTATGGTTATGTCTGGATTTAATTTTGCAGGATTTTCAATTTCGTATCGTACACTGTTTTCGGAATCTCCAGGATAATGGATGCAGCTGAAACTTGCAGAAGAAGCATTTACGGTTGTTTCTTCAAACTCCATCTGATTAATGGCAAGCTTAAACATCTGATTTCCGCGGTAGAACTTTCCTATATATGCAAGTTCGTTTTCATTTGCAAACAAAGCAGGAGAATAAACTCCGCCGCTTAAATCGTGTGACATAAGTTTGATTTTATAACGAGCACCTTTATCATCGAGGTTAGTTTTATCTTCACCGACAACTTCATTCTCACGCTCGGCAATTCCAAAACGCATAAGAGTGTCTTTATCTGTGTATGAAAAAATAATTTTTCCGTTGTTTACGCTTATACCATTCAGACGACGCTTGATTTCATTCTGCTCATTAAAATCAATTTCTACCCGGAGTTCTGCCTTCAACTCATCTTCCGAATAATCAACTGCGAGCGAACAGATATAATCCTTCAAACCATTTTTGTACAGGAAATACGCATTACCGTCTCCACCATCACAAATAGAAAAAACATGATTTCCAAAACCAAGCGGAAGTTCTACCGGCTGCACACCAGGTTCCAAAGGTGCAATCACAATCGAACCATTACGTGGCCCATTCTCTCCATCATATTTAAAATATACAATAAAATAGTCGTGTTCATTTTTTATAACTGTACCAGCAGATACACCATAATCTTCAAAAACAATTCGGGAATTATCCTGCAAATCGTAAGCTCTGATAAATGTGCGGAGGACTCTTGTAGAATAATCATAACCTTCCGTAACAAGATAGCGGTCATCAGAAGAAATGCTCATATTAAACAGCGTGTTATCATCAATCACTCTATACTGCTGTTCCAGAGAAAATATACCGCTTTTGTATGGATCATAATAATAGATTCCCTGACTGCTGGAACACAGGGCTGTATAACGTGAAATATTGTGTTCATCAAGAAGATAATCACAGAAATCATTATCAGCAGGATTTGCAGCAATCTGAGGAACTGTAATTTCATCATAAAAATTGTTCCAGGCTTCTACAAAAGTGATTCCGAAAACCTTGTTAAAATAACGGGCATAAAAAACAGATTTTAAATTATTGCAGCCCTTGAGGTATTCCGTATACTTTTCATTTCCATATTTTTCCGTTAGCCACTGCCAGAAATAACCACCGAAAACATAGCTTGCTGTAAGACCGGGGGTTGTATCCATGGCACCCTGAACCTGAGCAAAATTGGGAAAGGCACCTTCGATTTTTGCCTGACGAATGAGCTGCAGAGTTTCTTCATCATTAGCACGTCCTTCTCCACCAAGGCTTTCTGTTCTGACGGCAAGTCCTTCGTAAATAAAAGGAGTGTTGGCGAGTAATCCTCCGGTGTAAGAGTCACCTAACACTGCAGAAAGATTATGCCAGAATTGATTTTTCAGATTATAGTTGAATGCATGTGTTAGCTCGTGCTTGAATATCCACAGATACTCATTTGTAAAAACATCCATGCTTGTTTCAGGCTGGTTTGCAAAAACAACGATGTGATTAAAGGGTGCGGGTGAAAAATAGGCATTCATTCCCTGATACGTTGTGCTTATTGTAACCGGGAGGCGGAAATCATAATCAGGGTTGTACAATTCGGAAAGTTCAGCATATAAGGCTTCGCAATTTGCTGCGATAATGGCGGCACAGTCTTTTCCACGTTCAGGATAGATAATTTCAAAGTGTTCTGTTTGGATGATTTTTAAATCCTTTTCGCCTGCCATAACACCATCGTAGGCAAAAAAATGAGCAGAACAAAAAATGATCATACTGAACAGCAGGAAAAGTTTTTTCATCATAAATTGAATTATAGAAAAAAAAACGCGACCGGTAAACAACCAGTCGCGCTTTCCAGCTTGCAGTTCCGAAAGAACCGCAAAAGAAAACTAACGTTTAGAGAACTGGAATCTTCTTCGAGCACCACGCTGACCAAACTTCTTACGTTCAACCATACGAGAGTCTCGTGTAAGATATCCGTTAGCCTTGAGAGCTGTGTGTGCATCCTGATCGATCTGAACTAATGCACGTGAGATTCCATGAAGACAAGCAGCAGCCTGACCATTAAGTCCGCCACCCTGTACGTTTATAAGGATGTCATATTTGTTGTCCATTGAAGTAACAAGCAGAGGCTGTCTTACAACCTGAACCTGTGAATCGGTAGCAAAATAATCCTTTACATCTTTTCCATTTACAACGATTTTTCCTGAGCCGTCGCGAACGAATACGCGTGCTACAGAAGTCTTTCTTCTTCCTGTTCCGATAGCAATATTCTTTACCATTACTCTATACTCCTAACTTATACTTCAAGTGGCTGTGGATTCTGTCCAACATGTGGATGTTCTGCACCAACGTAAATCTTTACATTATCAAGTAAAGCACGTCCCAAACGACCATTAGGAAGCATTCCTGCAACAGCTTTTCTGAGTGGCTCTGTAGGATGTTTTTCAATCAATTTCTCATATGACTGAGCACGAAGTCCACCAACAAATCCTGTGTGATGATAATAAATCTTCTTTGTTTCTTTACCACCAGTCAAAGCAACTTTGTCAGCATTGATAATTACTACATAATCACCCATATTCTGATTCTTTGTGTAAGTAACCTTATTCTTTCCGCGAACTACAGCTGCGGCTTTAGCTGCAACACGTCCGAGTGGTTTTCCTGCAGCATCAATTACATACCACTTGCGTGGCTGTTCGTATTCTTTTACGAAAATAGTTTCCATGATATACCTTTCTTCAAAAAATATTAAAAGTTTATCTGCAATCGCAAACCTTGCATCTGATTTTTGATTGCGCAAGGATTCAGATGAGCAGTCGGAATCCTTTCACGGGGTAAAATATTTTATCAAATTTTTTGATTTTGTGTCAATAGCGATAGCGAAGGCTTCTGCTTTTTGTTAGCTGTCAATTATATTTGCCTTCGCTTGCAGTTTTATATTCATAAAACTGCACATTTATTTCAGTGTTTCTAATTTGCGAAGGCTTCTGCTTTCTTTGATTCTTTATTCGGATTCTGATTCGGAAAGCTGGGAAGCTTCTTCCTGTTTGGCTTCTTTTTTATCTTTTATATCGGCTGCACCAATGAAAAAACATATAATTCCAAGGAAAACTGAAATAACAGGTGCAAATCCCTTTAAAAATGAAATTATATCTGCACCCCAATTCAATGGCCCCATAGGAAGACATGCAAAAACTGTAAAGCCAATAAAAATTATACCAAGTATTATACTAATCATCGTCTACTCCAAAACTCTCTGCAATATTGTAATATTTTCTTATTCAATAAGGATAATATAAAAGGATATTTACTTCAATAGTAGTAATTTTTGTAATTTAAGTTTAAAAGAATAAAGCCCCCGGACTAAACCGGAGGCTTCGTTATGGGCAGTGAGAGGATCGAACTCCCCACATGCCCTGATAGCAAATCCGTTAAGAAAAACTGCGCCAGCTGTTTTTTAGGATTTACCGCTGAAGGGCACGGAACGAGCCGGCGAGCGAGGCCTGACAGAATGCCGGGAGTTCGCACATACGGAAGACTTTAAAAAGAAAAAGCCTCCTGTTACTACAGAAGGCTCTGTTATGGGCAGTGAGAGGATCGAACTCCCGACATTCTGGGTGTAAACCAGACGCTCGTACCAGCTGAGCTAACTGCCCGAAAAAAAAAGCCGGCAGCTACCTACTTTCCCGCCACGAAGGCAGTATCATCGGCGCAGGAGAGCTTGACTTCCGTGTTCGGAATGGGAACGGGTATTGCCTCTCCGCCATGGCCACCGGCAATTATTA
>JAEETM010000016.1 GCA_016290335.1 Treponema sp.
CTCAAATTGATTTTTTGTGATATAATTAATATATGGAATACGAAATCACCCAAATCGACAACTCAGCCTGGACCCTCAGCGAAGGTTTTGTCCGCTTCTTTCTGCTTGCCGGGAAAAATGAAACACTTCTGATTGATACCGGCATGAATGTCGGCAAGGCTCTGGAGGCGGCTAAGAGTTTGACTCCGCTTCCTGTGCGGCTCATTAATACTCATGCGGACCCGGATCATATTGGTGGCAATAAAGATTTTACCGAAGTGATGATGCATCTATCTGAAAAAGAAAACTATGTTCAGCATGGTGCCGGCGGTGGCAATGCAAAAATTATTCCTGTTGCAGACGGTCAGATTATTGACCTTGGGGAGCGTCCTCTTCAGCTGGTCTGGATTCCAGGGCACACTCCAGGCAGTATTGGCATTCTTGATATTAACCGGAAATATTTTTTCAGCGGCGACACAGTACAGCAGGGCAGTGAGATTTTCATGTTTGGTCCTCAGCGGAATCTGGCTGATTTTGTTGCCTCTCTGGAAAAGCTCAAGAAAATGTCTGATAAGTTTGATTTGATTTTTGCCTGCCATGGAGCGCTGCCGGTTAAGCCTTCTGTGATTCCAGAACTGATTGCCGGTGCAAAGAAAGTTCTTGAAGGAGAAATTAAGGGTGAGCCTCGTGAAATGTTCGGTACCAAAATCTTGGCCTGCGATGTGGGCTGCGATATTCTTCTGGTTGGTGACAACTTCATGCAGTCTCTTCCGCTATCAATTCGTTCCCTTGTTTCTGGTAAGTCATACCTAACAGATTCTGTCGGCAAGTCCGGTTCAGGCGTATATATTTTTGATGATTCTGTTTTGAAGATTCTTGATGCACGCGAAAAACAGAGCCGTGAAAAAAATGACCTTTCAGTTAAGGTTATGCGCTGGCTCGACGGCAAGCTTCCTGTTCCAAAAGTTCTCTGCTACGAAGCTGATGAAGATTTCCAGTACCTGCTGATGAGCCGTGTGACTGGTAAAATGTCCTGCGATGAATATTATCTTGAACATCCTCGCGAATTGTGCCGGCTTCTTGCTCAGGCTTTAAAAATGCTCTGGAGTGTTGATATTACCGGCTGCCCGCGTGAACAGACAATCGAAAACGAACTTGAAGAAGCAAAGTATCGTGTGGAAAATAATCTTGTAGATGTAGATGACGCAGAACCTGAAACTTTCGGCGCGAACGGTTTTGAAAATCCCGAGGCCCTGCTTGCCTGGCTGCAAACTCACAAGCCCGAATATGAGCCTGTCCTTTCTCACGGAGATTTCTGTCTGCCAAATATTTTTCTTCAGGACAACCAGGTCACCGGCTTTATAGATTTAGGCGCCACCGGAATCGGCGACAAATGGCGCGACATTGCCCTGTGTCACCGCAGCCTCAAGCACAATTGCGACGGCACCTTCGGCGGCAAAGTCTACCCCGATTTTAATCCCGACCTCCTTTTCGAAGAACTCGGCCTCGCCCCAAATCACGAAAAACTCCGTTACTACATTCTGCTGAATGAATTGTTTTAGAAATGTCCTCATAACATATTTTTCTATCGCCTAAACACTCTTTTTATATTATTATTCAAATATGAATATAAAAGAAGCAATCACACAAAGACATTCGGTAAGACAGTTTAAGGATCTTCCTATCAAACCCGAAGACATCGACCACCTTACAGCTATGATAAAACAGTGCAATGACGAAAGCTGCCTGAACATTCAGCTTATTCTTGATGATTCTGAATGCTTTGACACTTTCCTTGCGCATTACGGCAAGTTCAAAAACGCAAAAAACTATATTGCACTCGTCGGCAAAAAATCTATCGAAAGCCTCGATGAAAAATGCGGATACTACGGTCAGAAACTTGTTCTCGAAGCACAAACTCTTGGGCTGAACACCTGCTGGGTAGCCGGCACTTACGGCAAAGGAAAATGCAAAGCCAGCACAAATGCCGGCGAAAAAATTGTCTGCGTAATCGCTCTTGGTTACGGTGAAACAAACGGTGTTCCGCACAAATCAAAACCGGTAAGCAAGCTGTGCAATATCCCAGAAGCCGATTTGCCAAACACTCCAGCCTGGTTCCAGGAAGGTCTTGAAGCTGCAATTCTTGCTCCAACTGCACTTAATCAGCAGAAGTTCATTGTCTCTCTTGAAGGCGACAAACCTGTAATAAAATCAAAAGGCGGTCCATTAACTCAGCTTGATTTAGGAATCGTAAAATACAATTTCGAAGCCGCCTCAGGACATAAGGTGTAAGTTAATAAAATGATTAAAGCCGTAATTTTTGACATGTTCGAAACTCTTGTAACACTGTTCACAGGCCGAACATACTTCAGTGAAAATATTGCCCAGGATCTTAACATCCCGCTTGAAACATTCCGGAAAGCCTGGCACTCAAATGAACACGAGCGAACCATTGGAAAATATACAATGAAAGAAGGAGTCGAGTTAACCTTAAAGTCCACCGGCAACTGTTCTCAGCAAAACGTAGAGCTTGTCGTACGAAAAAGGCGCGAAGCCCTTCAGGACACTTTTTCTGCAATTCCGCCAGACTCTGTCAAACTGCTGGAAGCCCTTCACCAGAAAGGCCTCAAGGTCGGACTCATCACAAACACCTTTTCCGATGAATGCGAATTCATAAAGCAAAGCCCCCTGTATCCTCTTTTTGATGCCACAATGATTTCGTACGAAACAGGCCTTTGCAAACCGTCACCGGAAGTCTATCACGCAATGATAGAAAAACTTAATGTAAAACCGGAAGAATGTCTTTATGTTGGAGACGGTGGTTCCCGCGAGCTGTATGGTGCAAGAGATGCCGGAATGCAGGCGCTGCAGTGCACCTGGTTCAGCGAGCTTGCATTTGAACCTCATATTCC
Organism: Treponema sp.; assembly: GCA_016290335.1. The sequence continues at coordinate 2,892 of JAEETM010000016.1, forward strand.
ATGCCCTCCGCTTGATGATTTTCCTCATGCCCGGACGCAGATGGATGTACTGCGCTTTATCGATGCACAAAAAATAACCTACCGCAAACTCACCGAATCAGACCTGGACACCTTCATCCAGATGCGAATCACCCAATTGCGCGAAGAAGGTGCAACAGAAGATTTCAACCTCGTTCCTGCCCTAAAAGATTACTACAACCGCCACCTTGCCGACGGAACCTTTGTTTCCTGGCTTGCACTTGACGGTGAAAAAATAATCGGCACAAGCGGAATGTCCTTTGTAGAAAAGCCGCCGTATTTCAGCTGCCCGTCTGGAAAAATCGGACTCCTTTCCAGCATGTTTACTAATCCTGACTACCGCCGCCAGGGTATTGCAAAAGAACTGCTCCACCGGGTAGTGGAAGAAGCCCGCGCCTATGGTTGTGGTGCTGTTCAGATTACCGCTTCAGATATGGGAGTAAAGCTGTACACCGCATACGGCTTTATTCATAACGGAAACTTTATGCAGTACAAGCTGTAATTATTAGGCAGGAATATTATGACAGAAGAATTAAACAAAAAATACAAAGCGTTACAAAATTATTTTAAGCAGCTTGGAAGTGTTGCAGTTGCTTTTTCAAGCGGAGTAGATTCAACCTTTATGCTTAAGGTTGCACACGATGTTCTTGGAAATAAGGCTGTTGCAATTACGGCGCGCTCTCATTCTTTTCCTGCACGCGAAAAAAATGAGGCTGCTGATTTTTGTAAAAAAGAAGGTATTGAACACATCTTTATTGATTCAGAAGAATTGAATATTCCGGGATTTAAGCAGAATCCTAAAAACCGCTGCTATCTGTGTAAACACGAGCTTTTTGAAGAAATCATACAGGTTGCAAAACAGCATGGGCTTGAGTATGTTTGCGAAGGCAGTAATCTTGATGATAATGGTGATTACCGCCCGGGCTTACAGGCTGTGGCAGAGCTTGGCGTAAAAAGTCCGCTCAGGGAATGTAATTTGTGGAAATCTGAAATCAGGGCAATTTCAAAGGAGCTTGGTCTTGAAACCTGGAAAAAGCCGAGCTTTGCCTGTCTTGCAAGCCGGTTTGTTTATGGCGAAACAATTTCTGTAGAAAAGCTTGATATGGTAGATAAGGCAGAACAGCTGCTTATTGATTTGGGCTTTGTTCAGGAGCGCGTGCGAATCCACAGCTTTGGAACTGGCGAAACTTCCGGTACGATTGCGCGCATAGAAGTAAATCCTGATGATTTTACAAAGCTTGTTGAAAACCGCGAAAAAATTGTAAGTGAGTTTAAAAAGCTTGGCTTTAATTATGTTTCAATGGATTTGCAGGGCTACAGAACCGGCAGCATGAACGAAACATTAAAATAAATTACCAATTGATTATCTCTCTAATTCCCTATATTCTGTCTGTATGGCAAAGAAGATTGAAATACTTGATTCCACATTACGAGATGGCGCTCAGGGCGAAGGCATAAGCTATTCAGTTCAGGATAAAATCCACATTTGTGAAGCTCTTGATGAGCTTGGCGTTACTTATATAGAAGCTGGAAATCCCGGCAGCAATCCAAAGGATATTGAGTTTTTTCAGGAGATTAAAAAGGTTCCTCTCAAAAATGCAAAGATTTGTGCTTTTGGTGCAACCCGTCGTAAAGACACCACCTGTGCTAAAGACAGCAACATTCAGTCTCTTCTTGCAGCCCAGACAGACACCGTAGTTATTTTCGGCAAATCGTGGACGTTCCAGGTAACAGAAATCCTAAATGCCACACTTGAAGAAAATCTTAAAATGATAGAAGAAACCTGCGCATATTTTAAGTCGCAGGGACGCTCCGTCATTTACGATGCTGAACATTTTTTCACCGCCTACACAGAAGATAAGGAATACGCCCTTAAAACCCTTCAGGCAGCCGTAAACGGTGGGGCAAACGTAATCTGCCTTTGCGAAACAAAAGGTGGCTTTATGATGGATGATTGCCGCCACGCAGTTGCAGAAGTTGTAAAACTTTTTGGAAATAAAGTTACCGTTGGTATTCACACCCACAATGATTGCGGACTTGCCGTTGCCAATTCACTAGTTGCCGTTACGGAAGGTGCCACTCATGTGCAGGGAGTCCTGCTAGGTTTTGGTGAAAGAACAGGGAACGCAAATCTTTCTACAATCATTCCAGACTTGCAGATAAAAATGGGCTACAGCTGCATTCCGGAACAGAATATGAAAAATCTTACGGCAATCTGTAACAAGGTTTCAGAAATTACAAATGTAAGCATGAATCCGCAGTCACCGTTTGTAGGAAAAAGTGCCTTTGCTCATAAAGCCGGAATGCACATTGATGCAGTATTAAAAAATCCACGCGCCTACGAGCATATCCCGCCTGAAACAGTTGGCAATTCCCGTGTATTCCTTATGAGTGAAGTTGCAGGCCGCAGTACAATAATAGAAAAGATTCAGAAGTTTGCTCCATCCTTAAAAAAGACTGATGAAGTTGTAGATAAAATTATTAAGCGGATGAAGGAGCTTGAGTTTGAAGGCTACCAGTTTGAAGGTGCAGATGGCAGCTTTGAGCTTCTTGTACGCAAACAGCTTGGCCAGTATCAGCCCTTCTTTAAGCTTCATTATTACCAGACAAACGGTTCAAATCCTCGGCCGGAAGAAGGCGTATGCTGCTGTGCCCAGATAAAGGTTGAAGTTGACGGACAGATAGAAATCACCGCTGGAGAAGGAGATGGTCCTGTAAATGCCCTTGATATTGCTCTTCGTAAGGCCCTTGAAAAGTTCTATCCTCTTGTAGCTCAGATCAGGCTTGTAGACTTTAAGGTTCGTGTTCTTGATGGAAAATCTGCAACCGCCGCAAAGGTTAGGGTAATCATAGAAAGTACAGACGGTACCGCAAACTGGACAACCGTTGGTGTTTCTGCCGACTTGATTGAAGCTTCCTGGATTGCACTCTGCGATTCTTTTGAATACAAGCTTATCCGCGATATTGAGAAGCACTATAAGAGAATTATTCAATAGGATTTTTTCAAAAACCAGTAAAAATCAAAGCCTCATCATTCAACGTCATAAACTGCAAGTGTTTCGTATTTTCCGGTTTTTGTTGATGATAAACCAATTCCAACCTGTTTAGTATTTTTTGGAATCTTTACGTCACCGGTAAACTTGCCTTTGCCCGCATTTTTCAATTGGGTAAACTGCCCGTCTATAATTACAGCAACGTATTCTTTCCCTTCAGCCATAACTTCAAAATGAACGCTTTTGCCTGCTGCAATCGGGCTTGTTTTTGGTGTGATGATAGCCGCATTTTTTATGCTCACCTGGTAGTATTTAGGGAATCTTGTCCTGCTGCCTGCCGAAGCCTTTACCTGGAACTGTCCGCAGCCTTCGCCCTTAGAAGCCCCATCCTTAAAGCAGTATACCATAACCGTATAAGTTCCTGCTTCCGGAAAACTGATTGTTGTATAATCAATACCATTGCTTTTTTCAGATAAGATTCTGTTTTCAACCGCTTTTCCGTTTGCTTTACTCAAGGTAAAAGCCATTTTGTAGCCCGCTTTAGTTTTATACTTAAGCTCCATTGAATCCTTTACAGAGTTCACGTTTTTAATAGCTTCAAAACCAGATTCAACAACTTCAAAAAGAAGCGGGCGGAAATCAGGCTGGGCTTTAAACTGTGCTGCAGAAAGCGGCTGCTCCAAAAGCTGATATTTTGCTTCTTCCGGATAATGACTGTAAACAAAATACTGGGGTTTTAAAAAGAGCCAGTCGGTAGAATAATGCCTTACAGCCTTTTTGTTTTCGATATATCCCGAATCCCAGGTACAGTCAATCAAATACCAGTCGCCCTTAATGTTTACTGCATTCCAGGCGTGGTTTGCTTCCAGAGAGCCCGCTGAAGAAGAGTCTGTATCTACACCGCTTGCATAACCAATTACCTTTTGTGAAGGAATGCGAAGCTCAGTCATAAAGCGCTGGAATACATTTGAATAACCTTCGCATACCGAAGATTTTGTCCTTAAAACCTTCTGCCAGCTCTGGTCCGGTATTTTATTTGCGAAAAAGCTTTTAGCATCATAAGTCACTAAAAGACAAATTACGTCGTGCGCCATTTTTACGCGTTCAAAATCATTGGAAGCAAGCTTGTTGATTTTGGCCGTAACGTTCTTTACGTATTTGTCCGGGTTTTTCTTTCGCATTGAATCTACAAAATGTGATTTTATGTATTTTTGAATTGCAGCATTTGGTTTGCCGGTGCGGTACTTGTAGGCATTTGCATAAGAAGTCGGAGTTTTTAAGCTTGTTCCGCTTACATCCGGGCTGGAAACTTTTTTTGTAGTTTTGCCGTGGCTTGTAGGAAGACTTATGCAGCCGGTAAAAATAAAGCCTGCAGCTGAAAGGAAGAGTGCTGCACAAACAATTTTTCTGATACTTTTCATAAATACCTCTCTGTCGAATAATAAAAGAATAACTTATGGAAGTTTGATTTGTTACAAATATTTTGTTTCGTATTCGTTCATAGGAATAGGTTTACTGTAGTAGTAGCCCTGAATTACTTCGCAGCCAAGCTCCCGCAATCGGTCTACCTGGCTCTTACTTTCTGCACCTTCTGCCAGGCACACAAAACCTAGCTCTTTTGCAAGTGCAATTATGTGGGTAATAACAATGATGTCTTCTTTCCGTTCATTTTCGGTGGAAATATTATCTACAAAGCTTTTGTCAATTTTTAAGGTATCAAGCGGCATTTGTGTAAGCAGTGAAAGTGATGAATAGCCTGTTCCAAAATCGTCCATGGAAATCTTAAATCCGGATGAACGCAAATCTTCAAGCACACGAATCATGTGCTCCATATTGTCGTAGGTTGCACTTTCTGTAAGCTCAAAATCAATGTATTTGTGGTCAACACCATAGCTGTCTACAATCCTTGTAAGGTGAGAAATCAAATCATTATCATAGAGCCTGTTGCGCGAAAGATTTACAGAAATAGGGTAGAGAGTCTTTCCTTCTTTTTTCCATCGGGCAAGAGCTTCGCAAACTTTTTTAAGAACAATATCATCAATTTTTCCAATGGAACCATCCTTTTCAAAGAAGGGAATAAATCTTCCCGGCGATAAAAAATCCTTCTTCTTATAATTCCAGCGGATTAAGGCTTCTGCACCCTTTATTGTTTCCTTTTTGATGTCGAACTTTGGCTGAAGATATACCATAAACTCATCATTTTCAATTGCAGTTTCAACATAGGCCTTTATGTAATTTCCCCAGGAAACATCGTCGTGCATTTTATCTGTATATATAATAACTTCTGTTTTATTGTGATTAGTTCCAAGTGCCTGGGCCATTTTTCCTGCATCGGCAACACGGTTTCCTAAAAGCATGGCCCTCTGCATGGGAACAACTCCACATCTGTAGAAAATCTTGTAATTCGGGTCTTCTTCCAGATAAGAAAGCTTTTCAAAAAAATCTTCAAGCTTTTCGCGTGTTTCGGCTTCCGGCATATCCTTTATTATCATTGCAAAGTTATCATTGTGACAGCGGGCACTTGCGTAAACAAAATCGGCTTCCTTCATTGCCTTAACTACATTGCACAAGGTCTTGTTTGCGGCAATATGACCATAAACTTCATTTATAACGCGGAACTCTTTTATATCAAAATGAACAAAAGCGTAATCATCAATTCCTTTATCCATTGGCATTTCAAGGTATGCTACCAGATGGTTCCAGTTGTAATGATTTGTAATTGGATCAAAAAAAGCTTTTTTATATAGATAATTCTTGTCAAAATGTTCTACATCATCTTCTATTATATATTTTGCCTGATCCTGAACCAGCTTCCATTCATAAAGGATTCTGATTTTTTTGTAGTCAGAAAAAACGCTTATAACATTCGGGTCTTGTTCTATATCAAGATCGCAGTAAGTTCTGTGTGCATCATTATCAGTTGCTATTTTTCCAAAAAGAACCTGGATAAAGCATTTGCTGATTGTAACTTCTTCATCAATTTCAATTGAATAAAAAAAGGATGGCTGCAGAACTGTTGATTTAAGATTTTCAGGATATTCAACCCGGGGGTCGTTAATCCTGAACTCAATTCCAATTACTTCCTTTTCCATAGCGCTCAGGTAAAATACGCCCGGGTAATCATAAGTACCGAATGCATTCGAGTATTTGTTGAGTTCTTCCGGGATTATACCTTTGTAAAATGCTTTCAGCTGCTCTTCTGTAGCTTCAAGGTAGTAGAGAATACGTTTAGGTTTGTAGAGCTGATTCAGTTTATTAATAAACATATCAATATATTAGCATGGATTGTGTAATTTTAATAGAAGAAAACTTTGTTATAATGTTTGCCTGTATTGCCAGCTGTATTCAATTTTTCGTTTTGCTTGTGAGATTAGGTTAAAATCACTATAATTACCGCTATGATTTACAATAATATACTTGAGGCAATGGGGCACACTCCGCTGATTCAGTTGCAGAAAATTGTTACTCCTGAGATGGCACGTGTTCTGGTTAAGTTTGAAGGAATGAATGTGGGTGGTTCAATTAAAACCCGCACTGCTTTTAATATGATTCTGGATGCCGAAAAAAAAGGCTTAATCGATAAAAATACAGTGATTGTTGAACCGACGAGTGGTAATCAGGGAATTGGACTGGCCCTTGTAGGTGCTGTTCGCGGTTATAAAACAATTATAATCATGCCCGATTCTGTTAGTGAAGAACGCAGAAAGCTTGTAAAGCATTACGGGGCAGAAGTTAAGCTCATCCACGATTCAGGTGATATCGGCAAATGCATTCAGGAATGTATAGACACTGCTTTTTACATGCAGCATCTTGATCCTCACGTTTTCATTCCCCAGCAGTTTGAAAATCCTGCCAATCCTGCAGTTCAGCGCTCTCAGACTGCTCAGGAAATCCTTGCCGATGTTGACGGCCCGATTGACGGCTTCTGCTCCGGCATTGGCACCGGCGGTACCCTTACAGGAATTGGCGAAGTCTTAAAAGATAAAAACCCCGATATAACAATCTGGGCCGTTGAACCCGAACATGCCGCAATTTTGAGCGGTGGTTCTGTTGGTACTCATCTTCAAATGGGCATTGGCGACGGCCTCATCCCGGCCATCCTGAACAAAGAAATCTACGACGACACTTTCATCGTATCCGACTCTCTGGCCATCCGCACCAGCCGCGAACTCTCCCGCAAAGAAGGCATCATGTGCGGCATCTCCAGCGGAACAAATGTTGCAGCTGCCCTGGAACTCGCAAAGGCTCTCGGCCCGGGAAAAACAGTAGTTACAGTGCTCCCGGATACAGCAGAACGCTACTTCAGCACTCCGCTCTTTGATGAAGACCTGGAGTTTTAGAAGAGGATCCTCAAGAGCGGTCTGGCTAAAGGTAAAATTACCTATTGAACTGTTATATCCAGAGTATGATAGAATGTATCGTTTCCATTCTTCATAGTTATTAAGATTGGAATGACAGTTCCAGAAGGTGTTGAATTATCTACAGTAAAGCTGCATGCATATTTTGAATCAGGATACATTTCTGTAATCATATTTGTACTTATATCTATGTTGTAGGCTTTATATTTTCCTGCAGATAGATTTCCTCCGTAGTTTCTTGAACTTGTAGAGAAAGTAACATATTCTGAATCAGAACTAAAGCTTACGGTGATATTGTCGGCTCTACTGGTACCTGTGTTTTTAATGCAGACATTCATAAAGATTTGCTCACCAGCTTCAATTATTCCATCGTTATCATTCATTTTTCCTGTCGTAAGCTTGTCACTAATGGCATAGTTACTGAAGGAAAGTTCATATCTTGGTTCTACAATGGTAATATTATAACTTGTTGTCCATGTATGGTTTTGATTATCAGTAATAGTCAGAAGAATCGGGATAACAGTATTATTTGGAGTGTCGGCTGCTATTGTAAATACATATCCTGGATAATTCTGGGTAGAAACAGAAGCACTGTTTTCAGAGGTATATCCTGTACTGTTTGATGCTGTATAACTTGTTTTGTAACACATGCTATTAATAGTTCCATAGTTACAGATATTATCAGAAAAAGTTATGTAAGGTGATGTTGAAGAAAGTTTGGCTATTACATTTACAGCTTTTGTTGTTCCTGTATTCTTAACGCGTATATCCCAGTTAATTGTTTCCCCTGCGTTATACCCATCATCACCATTGTTTGAAGATGATATTGATTTGGAATCGTTGTAATAACACATTACTGGTTGAATATTTACATCAGTTTTTGTTACTTTTATATTGAAATTATCAGTCCAGCTGTTACCCTGTGAATCTGTGAAAGTAATTGTAAACGGTATTGTAGTATTATCTGGTGTATTTACGTCAACTGCAAACTGCCAGCCATATGAAGCTTCAAGCATAGAAGAAAAATAATCGCTATTCGAAGAATAACCATTTTTGTAAGAGCTGTTATTTGCATATTCATAAGCACCATATAACGTTTTGAAATAATTACCGTCAATATCTCCATAGTTTTTGGTTGAATTATTTATTGTAATATAATTACTTGTAGTGCTGAGAACTGCATTTAAACCTGTAATTGCTTTTTTTGTTTGATTATTCACGCGGACATCCATAGAAATAAGTTCGCCAGGATTGATTAATTTATCTCCGTTATTAAAATCATTGGAAGAAATATCATCACTTATGATATTAGAGGCTATAACAACAGGCTCAAATTTAATATCAATTTCGCTGTTATTAATTGCATAATAATCAATATCTCCATCCATTAAATAAGATTTTGCAGGAGAGTATATATTATTGATTTTATAAGCTGATTTAAATATGTTATTTGGTTCATAAGAGTTTATGTCGCTTATTGACCATATTCCGCTTAAATCAGCTAATGAAGTTGTTTTGCTGAAGCCAAAAGAGTAGGCCATTTCATTAGAAGCAGAAGCTCCACTGAATGCAAGATGATAATCACTTTCGCTCCATGGAATCTGAATTGTAGTAATATTATTTGCGGAAACAGTAAAGCGTTTAGAACGTCCATCCGGATAGATTACAAAACCATTAAGCTTTGCGCTTGAATTAGAGTCAAAATTCCTTGAATTAACTTTTAATGATACAAGTCCTTTATAAAAACGGAGGGTAACACTGTCATTCCAGGTTCGCATATACTTGCTGTCCTGAACAGAAATTTTTATAGGAACATCTATAAATTCTTCTTCCAGTTTACCGTAGCAAACAGTTAATTTAACTTGTTTCGATTTTCCAGGTTCAATACTTGAGAAATTACCACTTAAATCTCCAGAGGTGAATTCAAGGTTAGGATCATCGGTATAAATATCATATCTGGAAGTAGCACATTTTTCAGAACCTATATTGTTAATATCGAGTGTAAGATTATATGAAGAATAATAATTTCCAAATAAGAATCCCTGTTCATCAGCATTGATGGAATGTGTAACCTTAAAGCCATACATTCCTTCCTCAACAATAGGGAAGGTTCCCAAATCTTCTCCGTTATATGCTGGAACTACAGAAATTGAGTATGTGGCAGAAGTTTCGTAAACAGAATTATCTAATCCGGTAACAACACTGAGTTTCTGTGTATCATCAGCAATTGAACCTGTATAAAAAACTTTTCCACTGTTGTCTGGAGAAACTGTCTGTGTGTCTTCAGGATTAGTGGTGTTTGTTCTCTTTAATTTATATTTATCATCAGAAATCGATGATATTGCTCTGGATGAACTGTCATTAAAACCGGATACCGAAATTGAAAAATCTCTGGCAGAACCACCTTTCCTAAAATAGCGGTAATTTCCATTGCAAAGAATGTTTTCACTTTCAAGATAATAACCGGTAATACCTTTCTGGATTTCGCGTTTTGTACTGGTGAGATATATTTTTTCACTATCTATATAGTATTCATCACCTGTGTCCATACGAATCCAGGTTCCCCAATACTCTTTATCTATTGGTTTTTCTCCAACTTTGATTGAAAACTGTGTAGTTTCGTTTTGATATTGAATAATAACATTAACGGTTCCTGTTGTTGTCAGTATCTGGTCGATTGATGGAGATGTTGTATAGCTGGTTATTTCTTTTTCTGAATTGTCAATAAATCTTGCTTTTACTACAAGACCTATTAAATCCAGTTTTTCTCCATACTTATAATTTAACTTTGTTGGATTCTTAGATATATATATTGAAGAAACTGGAGCACCATCTGCTGTGACATTAAAAGAAGTTGATCTGCTGGCAAAAGAAATGGTTATTGGAATATCTCCATTTCTGTTTATTTCAGTACCATCTGGAATAGATGAAGTCCAATTGTTTATAACTTTTTCTTTGCCATCTTTGTTGGCTCTTGCTTTTACTACAATTCCTGTAAGATCCAGCTTTTCTCCATATATATAATTAATTTTTTTTGGAAGTTGTGATATGAAAATACTAGAAATGTCAGCCCGGGTTACCCAAACATAAATAAACGTACTTGCTACAAGCGTATTATCCTCAAAATATCCAAAAGTTGCTTTACATTTACCTTCTTTATTAAAAGCTTTTTTTGAATAATCCTCATCTTCTGTCCAACCATCCTGGTCCAGATATTTTATGGAATACTTAATATTCTTATTGTCAATAGATTTAAAATTATCTCCACCTTCTTCTTTGTAAAGAAAAGAGATTCCATCTGGATTAAATATTTCACCAATATAATAATTTTGAAGAGGAAATTGATCTACCTCTAGTTTTGCCTCATTTTTTTCTTTAATTTTTTGACTTATTAAATAACTTAAACAGCTTGTGAACATTATTGGCAAAAGGAATGCCGCCAGTAAATAAGGAATAAAACGTTTTTTCATAATTTCTCCTATAATATTAATACTAATATATTAGACATGAATCGTTTTTTCAATGCAAAAACTAAAGTTAATAATATATTATTGCAAAAGACAATGCTAATTATTAGAATAAATCAAATAATTTTTTAAGGAGTCATATTATGGCACGTACACATTATATCGCCGGAAACTGGAAAATGAACACAACTAAAGCAGAGGCAGTAGCTCTTGCAAAAGACTTAGTTGCTCAGTTAAAAGGCAAAACAAATAAATACATGATTGGAGTTCCTTTTGTATATCTTGATGCAGTTGCACAGGTAGTGAAAGGAAGTAACATCATCCTCGCTGCACAGGATTGTGCTGCAACAGGCAACGGAGCTCACACAGGTGAAGTTTCCTGCGAAATGCTCAAGGATATCGGCTGTGGCTGTGTAATTCTTGGTCACTCAGAACGCCGCCACGAAATTGGTGAATCAGATGAACTCATCAACAAAAAGGTACGCAAGGCTCTTGCAAGCGGACTCGAAGTTGACCTTTGTATCGGTGAGCTTTTGAGCGAAAGAGAAGCTGGTGAGGCAGAACAGGTTTGTGCTTTCCAGCTCAGCGCAGGTCTTGCAGGCGTTACAGCAGAACAGATGAAGAACGTAACAATCGCTTACGAACCAGTTTGGGCCATCGGAACAGGCAAAACAGCTACTCCGGAAGACGCACAGGCAATGCACAAGTTCATCCGTGCCTACATTGCCAAACTCTACGACCAGAAAGTAGCCGACGAAGTAATCATCCAGTACGGCGGCTCCATGAAAGCCAGCAACGCCCCAGAACTCTTGGCCCAGCCAGACATCGATGGCGGACTTATCGGCGGTGCTTCTCTTAAAGCTGAAACATTCGTACCTATTTGTGTACTTTAATACTGAAAAAGTCCCTTTTTATTCGACAAAAAGGTAACAGGCAACCGCATTATACCTTTTTTTTACCTGAAAGTTGGCGCGAGGGAGAGTTTCATAGGGCAAAAAGACTCTGCATGTGGATGCCGCGCGAGCGGCATTTGATAGTTCCTATGCCACATGCAGCGTCTAGCGCAATATTGCGCGCTTTTGCCCTAGGAAACACGACCGGGAGCCATCTTAATTAAATGCCTATAATGCGGTTGCCAGATAAAGTTTTATAAAGTTTTATAAAGTCTGCTAAAGTTTTATAAAGAGTAGACAAAATCCTTCCTTTTTATTAAAATACAATACACTTTATTCGATTATTATTATTGGAGATAAATATGAGTACAATTGGTGTTGTTCTTTTGGTTTTCTTTGTTATCGTTTGTGCATTGCTTATCCTTTTAGTAGCAATTCAGGATGACGGTGAAGACGGAATGGGTGGACTTTTAGGTGGCCGCGGATCAGCTGCTTTCGGTTCTCATTCAGCCAGCGTTCTTACAAAGGCAACCTGCGTTTTAGTAATTTTATTCTTTGTTCTTTCATTCTCACTTGCTTTAGTAAACAAAAAGCCAAAGCTTGATTCTTCACTGGAAGCTATTTCAACTGAATCAACAGACGCAGAAGAAACAACAAATACAACAGGAAACTGGTGGGAACCAGCTGAAACTTCTGAAACAACAGAGGAAGCTGCTGAATAAGCATCTTTCTTGTTTTTGGGGAAACACCCCAGCCTTGAAAAAACAGGAAACAGAAAATGCTTAGAAATATAATCACTCCAGATGTTGTAATTACAAATCTGGAAAGTACCGAAAAAGAGGAGTGTTTTGCAGAGTTGCTTGAACTCATTGTTGCAAAACACCCCGAAATCAATCGAAAAAAAGCACTTGATTCTCTTATTGAACGCGAAAACAAGCTTAGTACGGCTGTTGCTAAAGATGCAGCAATCCCTCATGCGCTTGTAGAATCTGTTCCAAAGGTTGCAATTGCAGTTGGAATCAGTAAGCAGGGAATTGAGTTTGAATCGATTGATCCAGAATCATCAGAAAGACCGGTAGTTCACGTAATTATCGAAATCCTTTTTGACGGAAAAAATGCAGAGCTCAGAATAAATGTACTCAGAGACATTCTTGAGCTTGTTAATCATCCAGATTTTATAGAAAAAGCACTTAGGGCCGAAACTTCAAACGAACTTTGTGACCTTATCAATTCACTGCAATGATTCAGGAAAAGGCTATGGCAGAAACTAACAAAGAAATGGATGCAATTTATCATCTTCTGGAAATTGAAAAGAAGGCTTCTTCAATAGTGAACGAGGCTTTAAAAAAACGCGAAGATAAGCTTGCCGAAGTTCATTCCGAATATAACCGCCTTTATAACGAAAGATATGCCCAGGTTGTAAAAAAGCTGGAAGAAAAATATCAGGCAGAATTGCAGAAAAAATCCGGTGAATACGCAGAAGAAATAGAAAAGTACAGAAAGGAGCTTGAAGAAAGGCCGCAGTATGATAAAGACTTTTTTGCGCTGCTGGATAAGCTCCTGTTTGTTTAAGGCTGTACGGGGTTTCTGCTTATGGATAAATCTGGTGCGGAAGCTTTTGTGTATGCGAAGGCAGCTGGTCTTTTAAGAAAATCCTTTATAAATGAACGAGCCTCACAGTTATTCGAAGCCAATAAGGTTGACGATTTATGGACTATGCTTTTTTCATCACAAGCTCCAGCTTTACCGGAAGTTCTTTTAGCCCAGGAAATTGAAAAAGAAGCTTTTAACCGTTTTTTATCTCAATATACAAGTCTTGTAGATCAGTTTGATAAGCCGGAACCAGTTCTAACCGCCCAGCTCGATTTTTATGAGGCAGAAAACCTTAAAGAAATAGTAGCCGCTCTCTGTAAGGGTGAACAGGAATGTCCCCTCAGTACACCGCTTGAAGTTTTTGGAAAATACACAAAGCTTAATTATTCTGCCTGGCCAGACATTAAAAAAATTACGGAAGGCACCGAATACAGCTGGCTTGATTCTGTACCCGAAAGCAGTGAACAGCAGCAGATAGAGTTTAAGATTGACCTGCAGTGTGTTCATAATCTTTGGGAATCAATCAAAAAAACAGGAGTAGAATCCCGTCAGGTACTGTTCGATTTTTATAAAGAAGAGTATATAATAAAGAATATAATCTGGGTGCTCAGGCTTAGAAAATATTTCAAGATGGATACAGAAGAAATTAAAAAGCATCTTATCTACATCACCGAAGCCCCTGATAAAAGCGACCCTGTTGCAGGACCGGCACTCCAGCTTATAGACAGAGATATGGAAGATTACAGCAAGTGGGAAAACTGGAAGTATTCGGAACTGCTTAATCCTCATGTTGGCGGAGAAGTGTGGCAGATTGATCCGAGCTGGATTGAGCGCAAAAATATGGTCAGAATGAACCGTTATGCGCAGAGGCTTTTCCATCTTAACGGAATGACGAGTGCAGCTTTAATAGGCTGGTTTTATATAAAGGATTTTGAATTACGTTGCATAAGGACTGCAGTAGAAAGCTTACGGTTGAATATAAATCACCAGGAAGCAAAAAGTATTGCAGGCATTACAGAGTAGTTGTGGAGGTAAAAAATGGCAAGAACATCGGAAATGCGTTTGATTGAGCTCATGGTGCTGAAAGAAGATATTGCAGCTGTACTTGAGTTCATTGGCAAAAGAGGAACTTTCCAGTTTCTCGGTAATTCCCACAACGAAAAGGATTCTTCAGCTGCAGATACTGATGAAATGCAGGTTCTTATGGATACGGACCGTCAGTATTACGAAGAGCTTTTAAAAGCAAGCGTATTTTTTGAAATTGAAACCGGCAGCATAGATGTAACAGATTATTCAGCTCCAACCGCAGAAGACAGAGCTAAGGTTAATAAGTTTATTGCTTCTTACAGACAGCTTGAAGAAAAGCTTGAGGAAGCTCATCAGAAGCTTGATAAAGTGACAGATGCATACAAGGAAGCAAAGGCTTTTTCAAACCTTAAGGTTTCGTATTCAGAGCTTGAACATCTTTCTTTTCTGTCGCTTAAAATTGGAAAGATTGCGCCGGAAAACTTTGAAATGCTCAAAGATTCCCTGCAGGACATTGCTGTTGTAATTCCTCTTGGTGATGATAATTCACGAGTAATCGTTGCTTCTTCCAAAAAAGGCCGCTTTGCAATGGATACCGAGCTTAAACGCTGCGGTTTTATCCAGCTTGAAATACCTGAAGATTTCCAGGGTGTACCTGAAGATGTACTTGCAAGCATGCAGCGCGAAAAGCTTGAAGCAGAAAACGAGCTTGAAGAGCTTAAGGTAGAAAAAAATAATTTTGCCGAAACTCACAAGACAATGCTCATAAATCTTCTGGGAACCTTTGCCATCAGTAAGCAGATTTCCGAAGTTCAGAAAAATCTTGAATCTACAGAGCTTGTATATAGAATAAAGGGCTGGATTCCTCTTGCAGAAAGCCAGACTTATATGCAGCAGCTCGACAACATCACCGAAGGACGAATCGCAATCCGCGAATATAATCCTTTTGAAGTGCCTGATGTAGTTTCCGGTAAGGAACAGGTTCCGGTAAAGCTTACTCACGGTAAGTTTGTAAAGAGCTTTGAGCGTATGATTTTCAGCTATGGTTCGCCGCTCTACGGAACAATTGACCCGACTCCTTTTGTTGCAATCTTCTTTACGCTTCTTTTTGGAATAATGTTCGGTGATTTGGGACAGGGCCTTGTTTTTGTGCTTGCGGGTATTCTTATGGCTAAAAAGGTGATAAAGGTTGGCAACTGGAATAAGTTTGCACCAATCTTTATGTCTATAGGAATTACAAGTTCATTGATGGGACTTCTTACCGGCGAGTTTTTCTCGAACGAAACTCTGCTTGAACCGTTTGCAGAATGGGTTACGGGGCTGTTCGGTCATCCTCATGCTCCAATCTTAAAGCTCATGCCGTCTTCTAATCCTTCTTCAATAAAGGCAATGTTCGGCGTTTTTGGTGTTGCGGTTGCAATCGGTTTTGTTATAAACACTGTCGGTCTTTTAATAAATATCATCAACAACATAATGCTCAAAAAGTATGATGAAGCATTCTTTGGTAAAAACGGACTTTCCGGTGCAATTTTCTTCTGGTATGTAATTGTCCTCATTATAAGAATTGCTGTATTTAAGCATGCAATTGCAGCTTATGACTGGGTGATTATAGGCATTACACTTTTCTTTGCGGCCTTTGAAGAACCGTTTGAAAATCTTGTTGCAGGAAGACGTCCGCTTTTCTCCAACGGCTTTGGTTCTTTCCTTATTTCGGGAATTGTAGGAATTATAGAAGTTGTTTCGGGATATCTTTCCAATACTGTGAGCTTTGTCCGTGTAGGCGCTTTTGCTTTGTCGCACGCCGTTCTGGACTTTTTGATTTACACTCTTACACAACTCTGCGGCGGTGAAGGAAGCATTGCCGGCATTTTAATTCTTGTATTCGGAAATGCGCTGATTATTGTACTTGAAGGAATGGTTGTTGCCATTCAGGTTATCCGTTTGCAATATTATGAGTTTTTCAGTAAATTCTTCCATGAAACTGGTAAGGAATTCAAACCGTTTAAGTTTGAGATTAAATAAACTAATTTGTGAGGTATAGATATGAAAAAGAGACTTTTTGCAGTTCTTGCACTTATGGCTGTTTTCTGTGCAGCTGTTTTTGCGCAGGAAAATGGAGCAGATGCAGGACAGGCTGCTGAATCAGCTGGTGCTGTTGCAGGTGCATTAAAGTATATTGCTGCCGCAATTGCCGTAGGTCTGGCTTGTATTGCCGGTGGTATTGCTGTTGCTAAGATTGGTGCTGCCGCTATGGGTGCAATGAGCGAAAACCCTGAAGTTTCCGGTAAGGCTCTTCCTTTTGCCGGTCTTGCAGAAGGTATTTGTCTTTGGGGCGTACTTGTTGGAGTTCTTATCTTAGTTCTTTAATGAAGTTTTATGTAATCGGAAGCCGTGAAATTGTTCTTGCCTTCAGGCTTACCGGTATAGACGGCACAATTGCAGAAACCCGTTCCGAAGTTCTGGAAGCATTTAACAGAATTACAGGAAAGGGCGGTGCGGCTGGTGTTCCTGTAAACGAAATACCGCGTGTGCTTATTCTTACCGAAGAAGCTGCAGAAAAAATTGAGCAGGAAGAAATTGAATGGCTTAAAAAAGGAAAATATCCTCTTGTAGTTGAAGTTCCGGGGCTGAACGGTCATTTGAAATCAAAAAAATCGTTGTCAGATGCAATCCGCGAAGCCGTTGGAGTAGAGGTTTGATTTTGAAATGCGGAAGTAGGAAATATGCAGGAATTAAGGTCAACTGATATCTTAGACAAAGAAATACTCAACGATGCGGCTAAAAAAGCTGAAAATATAAAACGAAAGACAGACGAAGAGATTTCTCAGGTGATTGCTTCCGTTGATGAAAATGTGGCAATAGCCGAAAAAGACAAGGAAGCTTATTATGCCGAAAAGCTGAACTCCTTTATTAAAGATAAAAAGGCAGCGGCTCCGCTTGAAAAACAGCGTATGGAAGTAAGCTTTATTCAAAAATCAATAATGTTAAAAATCAATCAATACTTATCTTCTCTTCCAGAAAAAAAGCGTCTGGAGCTTGTCCTTAAGCAGATTCCATCAGAGTATATTAAACAGAATAAAAATCTTGTTGCCTATATTTACGGCTTTGATTTTGATGCTGCAAAAAAGGCACTTGCAAAAGAATATAAGACTGAAATCAAAGATTACAAAAAGACTGATTTTGGCAAGCTTGTTCCGGAAGAAGCCTATTCTTTAGATAAGGAAAACCTTAAGGGAATCATTCTTGAAACGGAAGATAAGAATTACAGGTACAGACTTACCACAAGCGAAGTGCTTGGAATTGTTCTTGATAAAAACAGGGCAGAGCTTGCGCAGTCTCTTTTTGGAGGCAATAACTGATGATTGAAGGAAAAATCACCCGTATTTCGGGACCAATTATATATGCCGAAGGGCTTGACGGCTGCGGTTTGTATGACGTAGTTGATGTTGGCGAAAAAAAACTTATTGGTGAAATTATCCGCCAGAATAAGGGAAACGCTACAATTCAGGTTTACGAGGAAGATACCGGTATGCACATTGGCGAAAAGGTTGTGTGCACCCAGCGCCCTCTTTCTTTAAGGCTTGGACCGGGACTTGTAGGCAACATTTACGACGGAATCCAGCGACCGCTTGAATCTATGTTTAATGAATCGGGCGTATTCCTGTTGCCAGGTGAAAGAACCGAACCGCTGGACGTAAACAAAAAGTGGCATTTTGAAGCAGCAGAAGGCCTTGGAGAAGGCTCTCACATTTTTGGTGGCTTTACTCTTGGTACCGTAAAAGAAACTGAATCAATTACTCAGAAAATTATGGTACCTCAGGAAATCCGTGGTGAAACACTTAAAACCTGGAAGGGTACCGGCGACTACACGATTGATGAAGTAATTGCTACCACAGAATATGATGAAGAAATCAAACTGAGTCATTACTGGCCTGTACGTAAACCGCGCCCTTATGCTAAAAAGCTTGGAGTTTCTGAACCACTTATTACGGGGCAGCGTGTAATTGATGTTTTCTTCCCGCTTTCAAAGGGTGGAACCGCTGCAATTCCTGGGGGGTTTGGTACCGGAAAAACAATGACCCAGCATGCGGTCGCAAAATGGTGTAATGCAGATTTAATTATTTATATTGGTTGTGGTGAACGTGGAAACGAAATGACAGATGTTCTTACAGAGTTCCCGCAGCTTATAGACCCAAGAACAGGTCGTTCCATCATGGAGCGAACAATCCTTATTGCGAACACCTCTAACATGCCGGTAGCAGCTCGCGAGGTTTCCCTTTATTCGGGAATAACGCTTGCAGAATATTACCGCGATATGGGAATGGCAGTTGCAATCATGGCAGATTCAACTTCGCGCTGGGCAGAAGCTTTGCGTGAGCTTTCAGGCCGAATGGAAGAAATGCCTGCGGAAGAAGGATTCCCTGCTTATTTACCGACAAGGCTTGCAAGCTTTTACGAGCGTGCCGGTCGTGTAATAGATTACGAAGGTGATGAAGGAAGCGTAAGTGTAATTGGTGCAGTTTCTCCTCCGGGCGGTGACTTTTCGGAACCGGTTACCCAGCATACAAAACGCTTTATCCGCTGTTTCTGGGCTCTGGACAGGGAGCTTGCAAATGCACGTCATTATCCTGCAATCGGCTGGATAGATTCTTATTCAGAATATGCTGATGAAGTAAAGGACTGGTGGGAAGTTCATAATCCTAAATGGTATGCGCTAAGACACAATGCACTTGAAGTTCTTAAAAGCGAAAACAAGCTTCAGCAGATTGTAAGACTTATTGGTCCTGATGCACTTCCTGATTCTGAACGACTTGTGCTTTTAACTGCAGAAATGATAAAGAACGGCTTTTTACAGCAGAGTGCTTTTGATGAGCTTGATAAGTACTGCAGCACAGATAAACAGATTGTAATTCTTGATTTGATAATGCAGTTTTATGAACGTGCCCGTGCAGTTATTGCAAAGGGTGCTCCTCTTCCTCAGGTAACAGCTCTTTCTGTACGTGAAGAAATCATAAGAATTAAAACTACATACAGCAATGAAGATGTAAATAAAATACAGACTGTAAAAGACCATCTGGATTCGCAGATGGGTGAACTGGAAAGAATGTTTGCGTAAGGAAGGTAGCGGTATATATGAAAGGTGTTGAATATAGAGGAGTTACTTCCGTTGATGGACCAATAGTTGTGCTGAAAAAAACAGAAAATGTTTTTTTTGGAGAAACAGTTTGCGTAAGGGACAGGCTTGGAAAAAAACGAACAGGCCGTGTTGTTGATGTTTCTGAAGAAGCCGTAATTGTTCAGATTTTTGGAGATACAACCGGTCTTGATCTGGATGAAGCAAGCTTTGAGTTCCTTGGAAATCCGCTTGAGCTTCGTGTTGGAGAAGGTCTGCTCGGTCGAATCTTTAACGGACTTGGCGAACCTGCAGACGGTTATCCTCCTGTAATATCCTCAGAAAAAAGAAACATAAATGGTAATCCTATAAATCCTTATGCAAGAGTTTATCCGCGCGATTTTATTCAGACAGGTATTTCTTCAATAGATGGAATGAACTCTCTTGTACGAGGCCAGAAGCTCCCGATTTTTTCTGGAAACGGTCTTACTCACAATAAACTTGCGGCACAAATCATAAGGCAGGCAAAGCTCCGTAACAGTGACGAAAAGTTTGTAATGGTTTTTGCGGGCATGGGAATTAAATACGATGTTGCAAAATATTTTACAGATACCTTTGAAGAATCTGGCGTTCTTGCAAATGTTGTAATGTTTTTGTCGCTTGCAGATTCACCAAGTATTGAGCGTATCATCACGCCACGTTGTGCACTTACTGCGGCTGAATATCTTGCTTTTGAAAAAGGTATGCATGTTCTTGTAGTTATGACTGATATGACAAACTACTGCGAAGCCCTGCGCGAAATCTCTACAACCAGAGGCGAGGTTCCGGGGCGAAAAGGATATCCTGGTTATTTGTATTCAGACCTTGCAGAATTGTACGAGCGTGCCGGACGTGTAAAGGGAAGTAAAGGTTCAATCACTCAGATTCCAATTCTTTCTATGCCCAACGATGATATTTCTCATCCTATTCCAGACTTAACCGGTTATATTACAGAAGGTCAGATTGTACTGGACAGGGAGCTTTCACAGAAGGGTGTTTATCCTCCTGTTTCTGCACTTCCAAGTCTTTCGCGTTTGATGAAGGATGGAATTGGGGATGGAATGACACGCGAAGATCATGCTCAGGTTGCAAGCCAGCTCTTTGCAGCCTACTCAAAGGTAAAATCAATCAGAAACCTTGCGGCAATCATTGGAGAAGAAGAATTAAGTAATCTTGATCGCAGCTACCTTAAGTTTGGCGAAAAGCTTGAATCAGATTTTCTTGCACAGGGTGAATACGAAGAGCGTACAATTGAAGAAACACTCGATATTGGCTGGCGGGTTCTTTCTGTTTTACCGCGAGAAGAGCTTACAAGAATTAAGCCTGAATTAATCCAGAAGTATATGACTGAAGAATTATGGCAAGACTAAATATTGCACCTACAAAATCAAACCTCATCGCAATGAAGGAGCAGCTGTCAGTTTCAACTAACGGCTATGAGCTTCTGGAAGAAAAGCGGGAAATCCTTGTTCGTGAGCTAATGCATCTTGTAGAAAAAGTTAAGCTGCTCGAAAAAGATATCGATAAGGCGGTGGAGAAGGCATATCCTCAGTTTAAGAAAATGCTTATGCTTGAAGGTGCCGACCAGATAGAAAGAATTGCACATTCCATTCATTATGATTTCGAAATGCGCGAAAAGAATGTTACAATAGGTGGAATGTCTTTTCCTTCGATTGATGTTGAACTTCCTCAGCAGGAGCTTTTTTATTCCTTTGAAGGGACTTATTCAAATACGGATGAAACAACTGCTTCTTTTTTTGAACTCTTGTCGCTTCTAACACAGATGGCTTCAATCCGTTCAATTGTGTGGCGGCTGGCGGAAGAGGTTAAGAAAACTCAGCGCCGTGTAAATGCTCTTGATAAAATGATTATTCCGCAGACGGTGGAAACAAAGAATTATATAGAAAGCGTGCTTGAAGAACGGGAACGTGAAAATGTCTTTGTTCTTAAAGCATTAAAAAAGAAGAATGGTAAAAAATAAGAAGTAAGATGATGGGAAAAAGTTTTTTTAAGAAAATCATTGTCGCAATCAACGGAAGACAGTCGTCTTTGAATGCAGCCATGTATGCAATTATGATGGCTAAGTCTTATCATATTTCTTTGAAGTTTGTTTATGTGGTTGATACCGCTACAATCAAATACCTTGCAATGAACAGTCTGATTATGTCGGATTCAAAGTATTCTCTGGAGGATAAGCTGCGCAGTGACGGAGAAAATTATTTGAACTATGCGGTTATGCTTGCTTCTAAAAAGGGGTTGACGGTAGAGAAGGAGCTTAGAAGCGGCGGAGTTTACACCGAGATTTTGAAGGCTGCCGATGAGTATGAGGCGGACCTGATAATTCTTGGCGGCAACGGCAACAACGAAAGGTCGGACGTAAAAATAAATGTGCTTAATCATCATCAGAATGAAGTGCTGTCCAGTTCAAGATGTCCTGTTATGATAGTCCAAAAGCCCGATATTGAAAAAATTTTTAATGTTTTTTAATATTACGAATAAACTGTCATTGTCGAACTTGATTCGACAATCATTTAATGCATATGAAAGATTTCTATCAAATCCTTGGTGTACGTCAGAATGCATCACTAGCCGAAATCAAAAGAGCGTACAGAGAAAAAGTTAAGATTCTCCATCCAGACATTTCCGGTGATGTTTCTCGGGTTGATGAGTTTAACGAGGTTATTAAGGCCTACAGAGTTCTGTCGGATATGCGGCAGCGTTCTATTTTTGATGAATCTTTTTTTAATAAAATCAGGCGCGGAAATGCTTCAAACGAATCCTTTAATTACTACAAGTGGCTTTCGGAACGCCAGGATAAAGAGAGCCGTGCCAAGCTGATTTTTTATACGCTCATGCATCAGATGGAAGATGAAGCGGTTGCCGAGTTTAAACGTATGCAGATGTCGCACGCAGATTTTTCTTTGAAGGATTATTTTACACGCGAAGATTTTATGGATTACGGTTACATTCTTGCAGAAGAGCTTGTAATCCGCGGTGAATATTACGATGCAATAATCCTCCTTGAGCAGATAATCAAAATGGAATATTCCTACTCGTATTTTTATATCTTTTTTCCGGAAGTAATTGCTTTTACGCTGAATATCTTAAAAAAGAATATTGACTGTGTTATTTCTGATGAGCTTGCCCTGGATGTTTACGAGCGTGCACTTGATTTAGGCTTTGGCCGAGTAAATGATGCGTTTTTCCTGCGGAAGATGAGTGAAGAATATGCAAGACTGGGCGATAAATCAACTGCAGAAATATGTCTGCGTGAAGCTGAAAGATTGAGTTAGCATTTTGTGTAGTGGAGTTAGCTTTAACTAACGCAAGGTATAGCTATTTTTTTTGTAAAGTTGTATAATCATAATTATATTTTAGTTTTGGAAGAAGAAAATGATACGTTTGAAGACACCGGAACAAATCAATGGAATCAGAAAATCATGCCACCTTACGGCAGATATGTTTAACGAGCTTATCCCAAAAATCCATGCGGGAATGAGTACTTATGATATTGATATGCTTTTTAAGAATTACATCATTTCGCACGGCGGCAAACCGGCCTGGTATAGGGAAGGCTTTAAGGGTGCTGTGTGCATCAGTATAAATGAAGAAGTTATTCACGGTATTCCTTCTAAAAAACGAATTGTACGCGAGGGCGATCTGGTAAGCCTTGATGTTGGAATTGACCTTGACGGCTACATCAGCGATACAACTCATTCACTTTTGATTGGAAAGGTTTCGCCTGAGGTTCGCAAATTAAAGGAAGTTACAGAAGAATGTCTGCGCGCCGGAATTGCAGCCTGTGTTGTTGGTAACCGAATCAGTGATATTGCACATGCTGTTTATGATATTGCTACACGCAACGGCTATGGTGTTGTTTATGATTACAGCGGTCATGGAGTAGGGCTTGATGTTCACGAAGACCCGAGTGTTCCAAACTGTCCGTTCCGCGGCTTGAATCCAAGAATTAAACCGGGCATGGTGCTTGCAATTGAACCAATGATTAATATGGGCGAGCCTGAAGTTGATCTTCTTGATGACGGCTGGACTGTAGTAACTTCTGATGGTTCTGTTTCCTGCCACGAAGAACATACCGTTGCCGTTTTTGCCGACCACACAGAAGTTCTCACAGATTTGAATTATAAAGAGTAGGCCTTAATCACAGAAAATAAGAACAGGCTAAGAAAATAAGAAAAATCTTATAATAGAATATTTTTGTTACTTTTTTTTTGAACTTATATTATATTTTAAAAAGACGATGAATGAAGGCGAGAGCCTGAGTTTATTGTTCTGGATTAAGTAATTCTAATCATAATGTTCAGGAGATATAGTGATGAAAAAGTTTGCAAAAGTATTAACCAGTTTGGCATTTGTATCTTTAATTTCTGTTTCAGCATTTGCTGACCCACCTAAAAAGGCGACTTCTTCAAAAGAAGCGCTTTCAATTGTAGAAGCCTTACAGACAACCTTCCGTTCGGTAAGCGACACTATGCTTCCGGCTGTTGTTGAAGTTGATGTTACAGAAACAAAAACTTACAACGATCCGTTTGGCGGAATGTCCAGTCCGTTTGAATGGTTCTTTGGAACTCCTAATCAGAATGACGACAGTAATAAAAAGCAGCGACAGTATGAATCGAAAGGTCTTGGTTCCGGCGTAATTGTTAGAAATGCCGGCAACACCTACTATGTTTTAACAAATAACCATGTTGCAGGTTCTGCTACTAAAATCAGTATTAAGCTTAATGACGAGCGTGAGTTTGAAGGTAAGCTTGTTGGAACTGATGAACGAATGGATATTGCACTTGTTTCTTTTGAATCTAAGGACAAATCTATTCCGGTTGCAAAGCTTGGTGATTCAGACAGCGTTCGCCCGGGTGATATCTGTATGGCATTTGGTGCACCACTTGGATACAGCCAGTCTGTAACTCAGGGTATAATCAGTGCGGTTGGTCGTGCAGAAAGTCATATGTCGGCAGTAAGTGATTATATTCAGACAGATACAGCTATTAATCAGGGTAACTCTGGTGGTCCACTTGTAAATATTTATGGTGAAGTAATCGGAATCAACACCTGGATTGCTTCTCAGTCCGGCGGTTCACAGGGACTAGGTTTTGCAATTCCTATCAATAATATTAAGAGTTCAATCGATTCTTTCATTAAGAATGGAAAGGTTGTTTACGGATGGGTTGGTGTTTCTTTAGTTGATGTTTCTAAGGATTGGAAACAGGAGCTTGGTGTAGACGGAATTGACGGTGCATTTGCCGCAGAAGTATTCACTAACTCTCCTGCATTCAAGGGCGGAATCAAACCTGGTGACTATATTGTTGAGCTCAACGGAAAGAAGGTTAAGAGTACAAACCAGCTTGTTCGTGAGGTTGGTACTCTGGAAGCCGGTACTACTGCAAACTTTGTTGTAATCCGTGGCGGTGTAAGACAGGCTCCTATAACAGTAAAGATTGAAGAGCGTGCTAAGGATTCTGAGATTCAGAACAGCAAGATGTGGCCTGGATTTATTGCGGCTCCTTTGACGGACGAAACCCGTGAACAGCTTAAGATTGATGACAAGCGCGTTGAAGGTGTAGTTGTAACAAACGTTGAAGAGAAATCTCCAGCTGCAAGCCTGCGCCTCCAGAACGGCGATGTAATCACTGCTGTAAACGGCACAACTGTAAAGAATCTTGCAGAGTTCTACAATGAGCTTGCCAATGCAAAGAAGTCTGTAAACTTCGATATTTATTCAAACGGCGGAACTATTACAACAGGTACGTATAAGTTCTAGTCGGAACATTTGTTGGGCAGTCAGCAAAGAAATAAAAAAAGGAAAAGGATTTGCGAAGCGTAAAAGTGGAGCAAATCCTTTTTTTTGCCCTAGAAAAAGGCAAAAAGTCTTTCGACCGTTCTGAAAAATGATGAGAAGCTTTTTGGGATTCGTTTTTCAATGGCAGATTATATAGAACAAAGCCAAATGGTAAATGTTCCGCTTGCTCTTACAGAAGAGTATCTGCGCTGTATGTAAGTTTTTAAACTTAGGAATATTCTTGATTTTTCAAGAAACATAATTATAATATGAGTTAACCGAAATCAATTTCGCCCAAATACATTTCGGTTAAAATTATTTTGATTAATCGAGGTTAGCCATGCAGGAAACTTTTAGAGGAAGAACAACTGAACTTAGAATACTGGAAAACAAATTCCAGAAAAAAGGCTTTGTCATGACTATTCTGTACGGCAGACGCAGAATAGGTAAAACAAGGCTTATAAATAAATTTATTAGCAGCCATGACTGTAAGTGCATTTCTTTTACTGCCGTTGAACGAGGTGAAGCTGAATTGCTTTCAATGCTTACAGAATCAGTGCTTAGCGCTGTAGCTCCTGATTTGCTCGGAACAGTTACTTTTAATTCTTTTGAAAAACTCTTTGACTTTATTGGAAAACAGGCAGAAAAGGAAAGAATAATTTTTTTTATAGATGAATATCCTTACCTTGCAAAACAGTGTCCTTATATCCAGTCTGTACTCCAAAAGCAGATAGATACAAACTGGAAGAAGGGGAAAATGTTTTTTATAATATGCGGTTCGCTTGTAAGTTTTATGAAAGACGAAGTTCTCGCAGAATCAGCTCCACTGCATGGAAGAAGCGATCTGGAACTGAAGCTCCGTCCCTTTAATTATCTTGAAACTGCTGATTTTCTGGCTCCGTATTCAAATGAAGAAAAAGCTATCTGTTATGGCCTTACAAATGGAGTTGCAAAATATATAGAACAGTTTGATACAAAGCTTTCACTTGAAGAAAATATAATCAATCAATTTTATTCAATAGGCGGATATTTCTCTGATGAACAGATAAAAACTGTAATTACAAATGAAAGGCAAAGTCCGGCATTGTATAATTCAATTATTTCTGCGGTGGCGACAGGACACACAAAAAACAATGAGATTGCCAGCTGTGTAGGTTCTGATGATATTACCTATCCACTAAAAGTTCTGACAAATGCAGAAATCTTAGAAAAGCGGATGTCAAAAAAGCCCTACTATGTCTTAAATGATTCAATGCTTGAATTCTGGTTTCGTTATGTAAACAGAGCAACAAGTCTTATTAATGCAGAAAAAGGAAGCTTGTATTATCAGTCAGAAGTCCGCGATCATATCCATGATTTTATGGGAAAAATCTTTGAAAAGATGGCAAAAGAATATCTGATGCTTCATGCAGGAACAGGCGATTATCCTCTGCTTACAGAAGTAACAGATTATCAGACATCTGTAATTGATGAGGATAAAAAACAAAAACAGATAGAAATAGATTTGCTGGGCAAGAACGCAAAAAACATTCTGCTCGTCGGTGAATGCAAATTCAAGAAATCACAGTTTGATAAAGTTGAGTATGAAAAGCTTATGGATAAAATAAAATATCTGCCTGTCTCAAATCCACTTGTCTGCATTTTTTCTCTCAGCGGTTTTTCCGATTATGTAAAAGAAAATGCGCAGAACTGTAAACTGATTGGAATTGAAGATATGTATAGTAGTGCTATATAAAAAAAATCACAATGCCGTTCATTGGCACCCTTGCGTTTTATAATGTTAATCAGAAAGCTGAAAAAGGGGGCATTATTATGATGATGGTACCAGAACAGTATGTAGAACAGTTTGAAAATGCGTCGTATCAAGAAATCTTAAAAGTAAAGAATGAATTAGTTTCTGAGATTTCGAAGTTTGAACACGATTATGACAGGGAAGATCCGGACTGGTATGTCTGTCCAAAACCGGATGTTCGTTATCAGTGGAATTTGGAAGTTCTTGGTTTGATTGCTCCGATGTTAGCGGAAGCGTTTAACAGGGAGTATGAGAGGGGAGAGAAGGGGATGAAGGAGTATGGTGGGGAGATGAGGGCGGTTTATGGGAAAAAATAATTTCATACTGAAACGAGAAGCTGAAATATTAGGGAAAGTAAAAACTGATAGGTTAACATGTTGGCAACGTAGATTGGATTAGTTCGGATAAAAGTAGGTACAAACGGTATTTTAACCGCCAGATACTTAGAAAATAACCCAAAATTCCCGATTTTTCAAGGGTTTTGTTGGTGTCTGGAGTAATTCGGCTATAAGGTGCAATATTTTTTACTTAAAGTGAGTACTTTAAGTAGGTGTCGGTTGTTAAAATGGCGATTGGTCGAGGAAAGGGATTATAGTTAAAGTTTTGAGTGAATAAAGGAAAAAAGTGATTAGTTTCGATTTGGGTGCTATATTTTTTTGAAAATTTTTGCTATAGTAACTTTAACTATTTTTTTGAAAATTGGAAAAAAATGAATATTTTAATTCTAAAAGAAGAATTTGGCTCTCTTATTTTATCTGGCAAAAAGACTTGGGAATTACGAGGCCAAAATACAAAGAAGCGAGAACGAATAAGTATAGCTTATAGTGGTACCGGTAAAAAATATGGAGAAGTTGATATTATAGATGCAATGCCTCTAACAAAGGAATTATTTGAAAAGAATAGAAACAAGCATTGTTCGAAAGGTTCATGGGAAAACTTGATTGAAAGATATAAGACACCTTATGCATGGGTTATGAAAAATCAAGGTTTTTATAAAAATCCTAAGAAATATTTTCATCCGAATGGTGCAATTATTTGGGTAAGGGAAGAATAGGAGTTATTATGGCTACAAATACAGATTTTAACTTTGAAGATTTTATATCCGAAAAATTAAAAAGTTATAATGAAACTGACAAGCTTTATAATACTCCTACGGATGTAGTTGATTGGTGCAATAATTGGGATTTTACAACATATGATGCCAATATTTACAATCATGGGTTACACCAATATCCAGCAAGGTTTATACCTCAATTGGCTCGAAAAATGCTTAAAACATTTTGTACGCCTGATAGTAAGGTCCTTGATATTTTTTCCGGTTCTGGTACAACTGCTCTTGAATGTAAATATTTGGGAATAAAAGAAGCATATGGAATAGAGTTAAATCCGTTTGCAACTTTTATGGCTAAAACAAAAATTCAAGATATAAAGTTAGAAGACGTTACTAAACTTTATGATGGTATTATTTCTGATTTTAAGAATCCATCATATGAATATGAAGTAATAAGTTTTAAGAATATAGATTTTTGGTATGCGGAAAATATAAAAAAAGACCTTTCCAAATTTTTGAAAATTCTTACATCTATTGAAGACCAATGTATTAGAAATTTTTATCTTTTGATATTTTGTGAATTAACTCGTCGAGATTCTTTTCTCGACCATGGTGGATTCAAGATGTATCGGTCCAAAACAAAAGTTAAGAAAAATTATAATCCAGATGTTCTTGATGATTTTATAAAGACTTATGAGCGTAATATAAAATTATTGGAAAACAATATTTCGATTTGTAAAAATAAAGTTTTTTCTGCTCATATAATTCAAGGTGATTCAAGAGTCAAGCACTCTGAAATACCAGATGGCTCAATAGATTTTATTCTAACTTCTCCGCCTTATGGTGATTCACGAACTACTGTTGCCTATGGACAGTATTCACGGCTTCCATGGCAATGGTTATCTCAGAAAGATGATATTATTCTTCTTGATAATTCTTTATTAGGTGGATGCACAAAAGACCTCAATACTTCAATTCTTGAATATTCTGCAACATTAAAAAAACAAGTTGCAGATGTAAAAGCCGTAGATGATAGCAAGCGAGAAAATGATGTAATTGCCTTTTATAATGATTTATATAAGACTATGCAAAATGCTTATGATTATCTAAAACCAAATTCATTTTTTGTAATGGTTACCGGAAATCGAACTGTAAAAAAACAGTATTTGAGAACTGATTTAATTATAAAAGAATTTGGCGATAAAATTGGTTTTACAACAGAAAAAGTATTGGAAAGAAAGATTAGTAATAAAAGAATGGCCATGAGAAATAGTCCTACCAATGAACCTGGTAAGACAGTTTCAACCATGACCACTGAAAATATGATATTTCTTAGAAAAAACTAAGATCTATCATAGATAACTTGTTTATTTAAGAAGATTTCTGTTAAAGCTCTATCCTGAATACGGAAGCCGGTCCCATGGTCATGTGTTCTTCCGTCTGGATATTGGCCAATACGAATATCAACTTTAATTTTTCCTTCACGTAAGAGAATATTCATTTTTTCAAAAGAAAAGTCAGAAAGTTCGTACGCGGTATGATACAAAAATTCTTCTTTTCTACCCATTTGAGAATCTGCATATACATGAACCATACTATAAGGATATTTTTTGTCAAAAGCTCTTTTTAATACATCCTTTGTCCAATAAGCTGGAACATTTCCATCATTATCAATTATTTCAACACGGTCATTTGTACAGTTTACTTTCAGGGCTTTCCCTGTATCAGCGATTTGCGTAAAGTGAGATGCATCTAATGTTGAATGAAGGACTTTTCTAGGATTATCATAGTTGTCACTAC
Organism: Treponema sp.; assembly: GCA_016290335.1. The sequence continues at coordinate 32,832 of JAEETM010000016.1, forward strand.
TATAACCATAAGTTTCCCGCAAATATGAATTAACACCATCAGGTTCCGGAGACTTAGTCAATAAAGTAAGTAATTGTGTGTCGCCACCATTTGTACGCATTGATTTCAATTCATAAATACCAAAATCAGGGCCATCAACATTATTCTCTTCTATTTCGAGAAGATCTTCCAATGTTTTTCCAATACCCGTTCGTCCAGGTCTATGAGTTTCAATCCATCCCATATCACAAATGCGAATGAATTTTTCTTTAAACTCTTGTAAGTTTCTTGGTGCACTCATGTTAATTCCTCCTATTCAACAAGTACATCTATTGAGCTAAATAATTGATCTAAATATCTTTCTTGAATTCTAAATGCAGTCCCTCTATCGTGTGGTCGCATATCTGGGCGGACTCCAATTCTGGGTTCAACCTCTATTACTCCTTCCCGTAATAAGTCTGAAAAACCTTGGAAAGTAAAACCAGATAGTATTTTTGTGGTATGAAATAAAAACTCTTCTTCTCTTCCTATACTTCTTGAATCAGCATAAACATGAACAAGAGTTTTTTTATATTTATTTTTGAAGGCCTTTTCTAATCTACTTTCAGGCCAATAAGCTAAAACTTCATGATTGTTATTAATAATATTCAATCTATCGTTTTCAAGTTTTAATCCGAGCGATAAGCCAGTATCAGCAATTTTGGTCATTGAAGTTACTGATAAATTGATATTCAAAATGTTTTTTATAGATGGTATCTCAGAACGTCTATATCCGTAGTTGTCTCTTAATTTTGAATTTGAACCTCTAGGTAATGGATTTGATGCAAAGAGAGTAAGTTTACAATTGCTATTGGTTCTCATAGCTTTTAATTCATAAACGTTTCCAAAATCAGGTGAGTTGTTATTGTTTTCAGTAATCTCGAGAAGGTCTTCTAGTGTTTTTCCTATTCCCGTATCTCCGGCTCTATGAGTTTTAATCCAACCCTTTTTTTTAATTTCAATAAATCTATGTTGAAAGTCATCTAATGAAGTAGGTGCGGACATTAGCGAGTCTCCTCAGAAAATAATTGATTTGGAGTTACTGTAAGAACTTCTGCTAATTTTCGTAAAATTAAATACGAAGGATTTCGTTTTCCTCTTTCTAAACCAGAAATGTATGTTCTATCCAAACATGTTAATTCTGCTAATTTTTCTTGAGAGTAGTCTTTTGCTAATCTTAATGTTCTAAGTCGATTTCCTAATTGAGATAATTGAATATGGTCTTGTTCTTCCATATTCTCAAATTTAAGCTGATGTAGACGATAAAACAACGGACGATAGTCTACAATGATGTATTTTTAAGGGGAAATCCAGAAGGCTGGCCGTCTGGCAGATAATCCAAAAAGACAGAGTCTTGTTGGCGGAGGTTTAGAAAGGGCAACGTTGCCCTTCTCAGGTTTCCAAAGGGCAGAGCCTTTTGGTGGCTATGAAGTGGAGAAAAAAAGCGGTGAAAGACTTCCTTTTGGGGAAGCTTTCATTTGCCCGCGCTTTTCGTAACGGAATAGACAAGGGGTCGAGGGGATTCATCCCTCGCACAATAGAAGTTTGTTAGGATTTTTGTAAAAAATGCGGGCAAACTTCTATTGTGGTAGTTTATTTTACATAAATTTGTGAAATATTAAAGAACATTATAAGTTAGAATTGTTTTGAAAATATAAAAAAATTATCAATAGGTATGTGTGAATTATAATGAGAAAGCATTTCACTTTTTGTAATGAACTTGGCAAACAGTGGCGAAAACATTTACGACGGCTTGATGAAAAATCCTAAATCAGTAATGATAAGTTGTAATGATGGATTTAAACCTGTGTGAGTTTTTTGATTGAAGTAATGGATAAATAAGGAACTATATGCCAGCATGATGGAATCAAACTTCCGGTACTTTTCGGGAAGGCACAATAAGTGAAGATACTTTTTGGATGCTGTTCAATTATGTATTTTCTGACAGTTCGGCTAAGAGAACTACATATAAATTTGGGCTCGTAAAATCGATTCTTGATAATCTTTTTAATAGTGAAGGGGAGGATTATTCTCTCTTCATCAGCTATGAAAACTTGTTCGGGAAGTTTTCGGAAAACTACTGGAACCTGGTTACTAAATATCATTTAAGGCAAATGCTGCCGGATGGTAAAAGTGAGTATTCCAAAATCGAACAGATATTCATGGCTTTAATTCAGGAAGAACCTGCGTTTGCAAATATTCCTTTTACATCGATTCGGGGAATGGAATATGTAAAGGTTATTCCGACTCGGAATGATGCTTTAAGAAAACTCAATTCTGCTTTTGTTCAGAATCAGTTTAAAACTTATAAGCCGCAATTGATTAGTACAGAAATACGCTCAAAGCGGCGGATTTGTGGTGTAAAAAATTGAAGAAATACACAAATTATGGGGTAAAAATCTTGAAGAATTACATAAAATGAGGGGTTAAAATCTTGAAGAATTACACAAATCGTGTTATTGTAATATTGAAGAATTACATATTTTCTGAGGTGAAAGATTGTATTTTAAAAGAAAAGCTTACGGTAGATTGTTAGAGTGGAAAGAAAACTACTCAGATAAATATGCAGTCTTGCTGGAAGGAGCAAGACGTGTAGGAAAATCAACCATTGCAGAGCAGTTTGCCAGAAATGAATACAAGTCCTATATCATGATTGATTTCTCAAAAGAAACAAAGGAAGTGCTTGCCTGTTTTGATGATATAAGTAATCTTGAAACTTTCTTTCTGAGACTGCAGACCTTAAAAAAAGTAGATTTGTATGAACATGAATCAGTTATAATTTTTGATGAAGTACAGCTTTTTCCAAAAGCACGGCAGGCTATAAAACATCTTGTAAAGGATGGCCGTTATCACTTTATTGAAACCGGTTCACTAATTTCTATTAAAAAGAATGTTAAGGATATTTTGATTCCGTCAGAAGAAATGAAGATTCCGATTTATCCGATGGACTATGAAGAATTCTGCGATGCAACAAATAATAATTATTCGATTCTGGAAAAGGTATATCAGAATAAAAAAAGCATAGGGCAGCAGGTTAACCGAAAACTTATGAGGGACCTTCGCATTTACATGGCGGTAGGGGGAATGCCACAGGCAGTGGAAGCGTATATAAACGGTGGTAACTTTGCGGTTATTGACCAGATAAAACGACAGATTATAAATCTTTATGAAGGCGATTTTAAGAAGCTGGATCCTTCTGGAGAAATGTCTGCAATTTATCATGCAATACCATCACAGCTTTCAAAAGGAATAAAACGATTCCGTCTTGCAAGTGCTACCGGGAGAAGAAGAACTTCTAAAACGGATAAACTGATATATGATTTGATTGATTCAAAAACTGTTTTGCCTTCGTATAATACAACGGACCCTGGAGTAAGTCTTTCACTATATAAAGATTTAGAAAGCTATAAACTGTATCTGGCAGATACCGGTCTTTTTGTAACTCTGATGTTCATAGACAGACCATCCGTAGAAAATGAGATTTACGCAAAGCTTTTGTCAGACAAGCTTCCTGCAAATCTTGGATATCTGTATGAAAATCTTGTAGCCCAAATGATTACAGCTTCTGGAAGGGAACTTTACTATCATACCTGGAAAAAGCAGGGAAGTACTCATTATTATGAAATTGATTTTTTGATTTCTGATGGTTCAAAGGTATGTCCTATAGAAGTAAAATCTTCAGCTACAGGAAAGCATGAATCAATCACGGAGTTCAGCAAAAAGTACTCTAAGCATAAAAAAGCCTGCTACATCATCTCTCAGAAAGACGTAGAAAAAAAAGATGATGTAAACTTTTTACCGGTTTATATGGTGCCGTTTCTGGTAGAGGAAAAAGTCTAGTTTATGTCCTCTGTGTTTTATCATTTATTGTTTAATACAGAATCTACAATTCCATATTCCATTGCTTCTGCTCCGTGGAGATAAAAGTTACGGTCAGTATCGCGGGTAATTTCTTCCAGGGATTTGTTACAGTTCTGGGCAAGAAGTGCATTTAATCTTTCTTTTGTGAGTTTCAATTCGGCAGCCTCAATTTCTACGTCGGACGACTGTCCCTTTGCTCCTCCAAGGGCTTGATGAATCATTACAGTTGCATTTGGAAGTACACTTCTTTTACCTTTTGTTCCACCACTTAACAAAACGGCACCCATGCTCATGGCTTTGCCTACACAAATGGTCCTGACATCGCTTTGAATATGCTGCAGGGTATCGTAAATTGCCAGTCCGGCTGTAACATCGCCGCCATAACTGTTTATATAAAACTGAATGTCTTCGTGATTTTGTGCATCCAGATACAAAAGCTGAGCAACAATGCTTTCGGCCATATTTTCTTCAATATCGCCAAAACAATGGATGATTCGACTGTTAAGATTTGCGGTCCAAATGTCTGTGTGGTCTGGTAAACGTGGTTCTATATACATATTTTCTCCTTATATATGTTCTTTGTTATCTGCCTGAGAGCGGTTTTACGCCGCCATTCCGACCATGTTAGTTCTTAGCTTTTCAATAGCACGTTGTTTAATGTAGTAGATATATTGTTTTGATTCACCCAGCTTTTTGCCAATTTCGGCAAGAGAGTAGGTGTGCTTGTATTGCTGCAGGCCGTAAAGCATGCAGAGTATTTGTTTTTCAATAGGGGACAGCTTGTTTAAGTTTTTATAAAGCTGTTCCTTCTGGATTCTATAACAGGCAGTTTCTTCGGGGGTATAAGAATCTGTGTCTGGAATTAAAGAAAGCCTTGTTTCTCCATAAGAGCCGTCTATTGGATCATCAAGACTCAGGCAGGGAAGACTTTCTTCAAATACTTCGGTAATGAGCTTTTTATTATAGCCAGTCTTTGCAGAAAGCTTTGCGATAAGTTCTTCCTGACTGCAGTCAGTATTTGTTTTTCTAAGGGTCTTATTGATTTTCAAAATTATTCTAAGGCGTTCTTCACTCTGACGCTGGGTGTAGCCGCTTTTGTTACATGAAGAAACAATTTCGTTCATGATGTACATATTGGCAAGAGTGATTACCTTATTACCCTTATTACAATCAAAGTGGTCAATTGCTTTTATAAGTCCAATTACAGCCTCTTCATTTACCTCCTCGTTTGAAAGGCCGTGTCCATAAAACTTTTTTGCGTAACTAAGCGCATAACGAATGTTTGCACGAATTAAAGTTTCGCGTGCCTGTGCGTTACCCAACGAAGCCTGCTTTGCCAGTTTCAATTCTTCTTCTTTTGAAAGTGGCTCAATCGAAGCATCATAGAGCGACATAGAATCACTCTTAAAAGTCTTGTTTGACATAATCCTCCTTAAAAGGTTAGAAAATTATCCCAATATATGGAATATACAGAAAAAAGAGAGAAGTTCAGATATCTAAGAAATTATTTGGTAAACTGTGTATTATTATGAATAATAATATCGGACAAAGTTGTTCCCAAAGCAAGGGAATGGGAGATATAAAAAGCAATAGTGTTTTTTTGCATACAGTATAATATAGGTATAAAAGTTCGAATCGTCAAAGAAAAATTTGAAGAAAAATGAAAAATTTTTAGATTTTTTTTCGATTTTCCTAAAAAAATAATTGCAAAAAATACTTTTCATAGAATCATCATTTATGGTATATTTATTCTAATGAAATGAATAAATATGCAAATTGTGGTTCAGGTTTGCCGATTACTGGACTTCGGCTTGCAATCATTTTCCTGGCTGCCGTGCCTACCGCGGTAAGGAGTAAATAAAATGAAAAATGCTTACGTGAATCGTGTATGGGAAGAAGTAAAGGCAAAGAACGCCAATGAACCTGAGTTTTTGCAGGCTGTAGAAGAAGTTCTTACAACATTGGATCCTGTAGTTGCTAAAATGCCGGAACTTGAACCAAACGCAATTTTGGAACGCCTGGTTGAACCAGAGCGCGTTATTCAGTTCAGAGTACCTTGGATGGACGACAAAGGAAAGTATCATGTAAACCGCGGTTTCCGTGTTCAGTACAACAGTGCAATCGGACCTTACAAAGGAGGTCTTCGTTTTTCTAAAGAAGTAAATCTTTCTGTACTTAAGTTCTTAGGATTTGAGCAGGTTCTTAAAAACTCTCTTACAACACTTCCTATGGGCGGTGGAAAGGGTGGTTCAGACTTTGATCCACACGGAAAATCAGACAAAGAAGTTATGCGCTTCTGCCAGAGCTTTATGACAGAGCTTTATCGCCACATTGGTCCAGATACAGATGTTCCAGCTGGTGACAAAAACGTAGGTGGACGCGAAATTGGATATTTGTTCGGACAGTACAAGAGAATCCGTGATGAATATACAGGCGTTTTGACAGGTAAGGGACTTACATTCGGTGGTTCTTTGATTCGTACAGAAGCTACTGGTTATGGTCTTATTTACTTTGCTCAGGAAATGCTCAAGAAAGTTGGTGATGATTTCAAAGGTAAGGTTTGCTCTGTTTCTGGTTCTGGAAACGTTGCTCAGTATGCTGCTGAAAAGCTTATCCAGCTTGGTGCAAAGGTTGTTACACTTTCTGACTCTGACGGATATATCTACGATGAAGAAGGTATTACACAGAAGAAGCTTGACTGGGTTAAGAAGCTCAAGTGCGAAAAACGCGGTCGTATTTCTGAATATGTTAAGAAGTTCCCTAACGCAAAATACTATGCTGGAAAGAAGGTTTGGGAAGTTAAAGTTGACTGTGCATTCCCATGTGCAACACAGAACGAGTTGCTCGGTGAAGATGCAGATAAGCTCTTGAAGAATGGTGTAAAGCTTGTTGCTGAAGGTGCTAACATGCCATCTAACATTGACGCTGTAAACAAGTTCCTTGCTGCAAAGATTTTGTACGCTCCTGGAAAAGCTTCTAACGCTGGTGGTGTTGCAACATCTGGCCTTGAAATGAGCCAGAACTCAGAAAGACTTTCATGGTCTGCAGAAGAAGTTGACGAAAAGCTTCACCAGATTATGATTAACATTCACGACAATGCTTACAACACTGCTGTTAAGTTTGGTGCAAAAGAAGGCAACTGGGTTAACTATGTGGCTGGAGCTAATATCGCTGGTTTTGTTAAAGTTGCAAATGCTATGGTTGCACAGGGATTGGTATAATCTGTTTTCAGACTGACAGGCTAGCGTCTGTAGTTTAATTCATAAAGAGAGTCCGATTTGGGCTCTCTTTTTTTATTACATTTTTTTGTATTTTTTACATACCTTTCTTTAATAATACAACTCTGCTTCAAAGCTGGAAGCATCACCAATAAGTCCCTGCACGGAGTATTTGTTTTGAGCTGCATCATATTTTGCTTTTATTTCGAGTTCTTCGCCAAGATGGGCTTCCCGTGAATAATTGAGTCGTAAATCTTTAACAGGCTTTTTCTGGAAGTCGGCAGGAAGGTTATCGATTACAAAGTTGATGTATTTTGAGTTATTTGTGTGCCCGTTTGCATCCAGCTCGGAAAAGACAATTTTATGCTTTGCAATAGTTTCCATATCTTCAGGGAGAAGGATTTTTCCGGGCTTAATTCCTTCAAAATCTGTAACCAGAGTAGGAGAGGGTCTAAGAGTAAAAGCCTTTGCAGGGAGGATTTTGTGATTGTTGACATCAAAAACTACCCATTGGGTTTGGGCCTTGATTAATGGGGTGTTAGTCTGAGCATCCAGGATTTCAAAATTACGAGTTGCAAAAGGACCTTGTGGTGCAGACTCCCAAGTTCTTAGTCTGATTGTCTGTTCGTAAACTGGCATTTTTTCTACATGAAAGGAGATTCGGGATACAATAAAAGCAACCCCTTTTTCCTGCAGAAAGTCCCAGGACATGCCACGGCGGGCAAAATCCTCTCCGGCATTATCGGAAGTAAAACGTAAAATCTCAGCCCAGGTCATAATTTTGTCTGGAGTACACTGGGAAAAATCTATTTTCATCTCTCTAAAAAAAGTAAAATCGTCATTGTGCCATTGCTTAAAAATCAGTTCGTTCATTTTTTCCTCACATTGCAGTATTGTATTTGTTTAGGGAAAATAATTCAACTATAAATTGTAGGTTTGTTTTTTTAGTAATATTGCTCCATTGTTGGACTTTGTGGTATTCTTTGGATTATGAAAAAAATTGGAAAGTTGATTGGGGATTTTATAAAGAAGGAACCGGTGCTTTTTGCGGCGATTTTGCTGGCGCTGCTTTCTGTTTGCATTATTCGACCAGCTCCGGAGCTTTGTCTGCAGGCAATCGATTTTCGTACTCTTGCAATCCTTTTTTCGTTGATGATTGTGATTAAGGCTTTTCAGAGTCAGAACTTTCTGGATTTTATTGCTTCGCGCCTTTTGCGGCTTTGCAAGACCCGCCGTGCCCTTTATTTTTTGCTGACTTTTTTAGTTTTTTTTACTTCTATGTTTGTAACGAATGATGTTGCGCTTCTTACCTTTGTGCCAATTTCGCTTTTGATTTTTAAGAGAATAAAGCTTTCTTCTTTGCGGCTGATTGTGCTGGAAACTCTTGCGGCAAATCTGGGCTCTTGTTTTACGCCAATGGGGAATCCTCAAAATCTGTTTTTATTTTCTTATTACGGCTTTAGTGCGCTTGAGTTTTTTGCGCTCACAGCCAGGATTGCAATTCCATCTCTTTTTATTCTTGTGTTTATCATCCTTATTTTGACGCGAAAAAAAATTGCCGAGCATGGTGGTTATGAAGAAGTCCATGAGCTTACAGGAAATCTTTTGCAGACTCAGCGTTCTTTTGTAAAGGTGGATTTCCGCACCTTTTTTTATGCTGTTGATTTTGTAGTTTGCCTGCTGACGGTTTTTCATGTAGTGAATTATCTTATTATGCTGGGACTGACAATTGTTATAATGCTTGCCTGCAATTTTAGACTTTTTAAAAAGGTTGATTACAGTCTGCTTTTAACCTTTGTTGGCTTTTTTATTTTTACAAAAACTCTTTCAACAGTGCCAGCCTTTTCTAATTTTGTTCAGTCACTTTTATCTAGTCCGCTAAAAACTTATCTTACAGGAATTGCGGCCAGTCAGGTTATAAGTAATGTTCCGGCAGCTCTTTTGTTGAGCGGCTTTACACAGAATGGTGCAATGCTGCTGCTGGGTGTAAATGTTGGTGGCTTAGGTACGCTGATTGCTTCTATGGCAAGTGTGATTTCGTTTAAGTTGTATAGTGCGAATCAGAACAATGATGCGGAAGGCACGGCGGGCACGGAAGCTTCAGAGAACACTGTAAAGGAGGGCGCAGCGAAAGATGCTGCACCTAAGCGTGAGAGTTATTTTGCGGTGTTTACGATTTACAACGTGATATTGCTCGCAATTTTGGGCGTAGTGGTTTATTTGATTTAAAACGAGATTGCCGGAGCGAGTCCGGCAATGACAGGTATTCAGGGCAGACTTATTTTTTGAAGCGGAACCACGCGAAGTCGAAGTTGCAGCCGGGGAGGAAAACGAAGCTGACTTTTTTCTTTCCTGTGACTGGAGAGAGTGTAAAAGTCTTTTCTTCATAATCACTGTTAGTTCGGGCAAACTCGATTACGTGAGTTGTGGAGCTGCCGTCGTCATCAAAAAGCTTAAGGTTGATTGTGTTGTTGTCGGTGTTGGATTTTCCGCAGATGGTGAGCTTGGAGGCTGAGTCTGTGCCAAAATCCATATTTTCAAAATCTAAGTTGACGTTGTTGCCGATTCCTTCTACAGCGGTGGCGGTTTTAGTGAAAGTGTCACCGATAATTACGCTGGCATCAAGGGCGCGGAGTTTGGCAAAGGCTTTTGGGGTCTGATCAAAATAAAAGCCCTTGAACTCGTGTTCGTGTAGAAGAACAATTGCGATTGTGTGAACGCCAAAAAGACGGTGGCTTAGAGTGAATGTATTTTCGGAGAAGGTGTTGTAAATTGATTCATGCTTGTAAGTAAAGCGGCCAAGACATTCGCCCTTGCTAGGATTTCCATCCCAGACTTCAATTGGAAGCTCAGTTTCAAAGCTGAAGATTGGAAGATGAATTGTGTCTGCTCCATCAGTGCCAAAATCAACCTTGTCAAAGCTTATCCAGGTAGGACCAACGCCACGGTTTGCAATTCCGCTTTCGAGGCTTACTCTTGGTTTGGCTTTACTTTCATCATAAGCGGTAAAGCGGCAGGCTTCTATGAGCTTATATGGATTAAGCTTTGGATTTCCGATTCCTTCTACGGTAAAGTTCAAATCACTTATAACTTCATCAAGCTGGGAAGTATTTTTGGCAGTACAGCGCAGAATACATTCGCCATCGCCCAAAGCTTTAATTTCGGCAGATTCGATTCCAGTGCCAGTACCGATTTTGTTACAGACTTCGATATTATCGCTGCTAACACATTCTTTAAGAACAGGATTCCAGAGGATTTCTTTGTTAGTTGCATTTTCGGGGAGAACTTTTGCAGCCACGTGGATTTGTGTATTTTCTTTGTTGAGGATAAGGCCTTTTGAAGAAGCTTTGTTTTCTGTTGCAGTTGTTTGCTTTGCGGTTATTTCAATCTTTCTTGTTGGAATAAAAGTCATTACTGGTTTTACTGCAAGATAAGGGGCAACCTGTTTCCATTCTTTTCCATCATATTTGAGGGAGACTGTTGGTAAGCCTTCGCTGGCAGCGGTGATAACAAAAGATGGAAGTCCCTGTTTGCCGTGTTTTTTCACCTGGATTACAGCGAGTAGACGGTTGGCAAAAAGCTTTCTTGTGTGGGAGTTTCCGCCTTCATTTTTGTATTCTTCATAATCAGTGGAATCGCCGTTATCCATGCCTAATAAGGTTGCATCGCCGGTTACGTTGAAGGTGATGTAGTTACGGGCATTTTCTACAAGGATGCCGTTTTTGTCGGCCAGCATTAAATCAATAAAGAGAAGATCACCGAGCTGTGTTGTGTTAGAATCGGCTAACTTGAACTCTTCGGGAATCATAAATATTTGCGTTGGATCACCAAAAGAACTTTTTGTGTCGCTTGCAATTTCGTTTCCATCATCATCATAAGCAAGTGCTTTGATTTCGCCCTTATGATATTCAAGCTGCCACTGACCAAAAGGTTTTAGACCGTGTGTGTGATCAATGCTCTGGCGGCCAAGAGAAGTTCCGTTGAAGAAAAGTTCAACGCTGTTGCAGTTAGTGTAGGCTTTTACGTCAATCAGCTGGCCCTCGTTCCAATCCCAGTAGGGCAGGAGGTGAACAAAAGGTTCAGCTTTTTCTGCCCACTCAGATTTATATAGAAAGAAAGTGTCTTTTGGGAAACCGGCGGTATCAATCTGACCAAAGTAGGAGTTCTTGCTGTGATAGGGAGTTGGTTCGCCGATGTAGTCCCAGCCAGTCCAGATGAATTGTCCGGCACTAAAAGGACAGTCGCGGTCGTTGGAAATAACGGTTTGGGTGTTTGCGCAGCCCCAGGTTGTAGTGCAGTTGCCGAGAGTTGAACACTGGCCATCGCTGAAGGTTACCAGCTTGAGGCTGTCTGGGAAATGATAGATTCCGCGGCTTTGAACGGTTGAGCTCGTTTCGGAACCATAGATTTTCCAGTTCGGATATTTTGTGTGGTGTTCGTCGTAAAGACGTTCAAGATAATTGTAGCCCACTGTATCTATATGCTTTGCACATTCCTGAGCGCCATCGGTCATCATATAATTAGATGCGATTGTGATTTGTGCGTTTTTGCATGGATCATTTTCTTCAACTACTTTGTAAAGTTTTTTAGTAATTTCAAGTCCGTTGCCAATATGGGTGTCGTAGATTTCGTTGCCGATTGACCACATAATCAGGCAGGGATGATTTCTATCCTTACGTACCCAGCTTGCAGCATCACGCTCATACCAGTCGTTAAAGTAATTGCCATAATCAAAAGGAGTTTTTGGCTTTTCCCACATGTCGAAGGCTTCATCATCAACAAGAATACCAAGCTCGTCGCAGAGGTCCATCCAGGCTTTTGGCGGAGGGTTGTGTGAACAGCGAACAGCATTAACTCCCATCTCCTTTAGTTTGAGGAACTGGCGCTTGAGTGCATTTTTATTGAAAGCAGAACCAAGACAGCCCTGGTCGTGATGGTGACAGGCACCCTTGATTTTTACGTGGCGTCCGTTTAAGAAAAAGCCTTTGTCTGAGGTAAAGCTTGCAGTTTTAAAACCGCAGTTTTGAGAGTAAGAATCCAGAACCTTGCCTTGAGAGTCGAGAAGCTCGGTGGTGGCGGTGTAAAGATATGGATCATAAATATCCCAGAGATGAGGATTCTGGATTTCAAAAGTTTCGGTTGCGCGGAAGAGCTTCTGGTTTTGCAAAGCAGGGACAGTCCTCTGGAGCTGGGCGGTTTCCTGTGGAGAAAGCGGTGCCGGAGTTGCAGGGGTAGTTGATTGATAAAGTTGCTTTCCTTGTGGATTGGTGATTGTAGTTCTTACCGTGCAGCCGGTCGGGTCACCGCAGACTTCTGTGGAGAAGGTGCAGTGCCAGAGGGATTGTCGGATCGAGTCCGACAATGACAATGTGGTGTCCGAGGATGCTGCGTTTTTTATTACGAAATATGTGCCGTCAGAGGCAAGGAAAGTTTTTGGTGTGTTGATGAGCCATACATCGCGGAAGATGCCGGCGCCAGAGTACCAGCGGGTGTTGCAGTTCTGATAGACAGCAATCACAAGCACTTCGTTTTCGCCTTCCTGAATAAGAGCAGAAATATCAAACTCAAAAGTCGAATATCCATATTTCCATTCGCCGGCCTGTTTACCGTTTACCCAGACTGCACTGTTCATATAAACGCCTTCAAAGCGGATTGCTATATGACGGTCAGTAACATCATCTTTTGTAAGCGAAAAAGTTTTTTTGTAGTAGCCAACGCTGTTTTTGTATAAATCCTGCACATGATAAATCTGCCAGTCGTGTGGAAGAGTGACGGGCTTGTACTGTGCGGTTTTTGCATCATTATAAAAATCTTTTGGATTAAAAAGGACAGGGTTGCCATCCTTGTACATTGCTTCGGAAGAGAGTGACTGCTCGGAAAAGAGCCAGTTGTCGTTGAATAAAGTTGTCATAGCTTGAGTATAGCAAAGAAAGGGTGAAATGTCAGTTCAAAAAATAGGATAGAAAACTCTAAAAAGTGGAAAAAAAAGAGCCAGATAATCCCAAGCACAGCTCTAATCGCATACCGCTGCTGGATTCCTCCTCTGACGGGGTTTTGCGAAAGACACTTGAAGGGCATCTGGCTCATCACGGAAAGACGGGGATTCGAACCCCGGATACCATTTCTGGTATGCACGCCTTCCAAGCGTGTACCTTAAACCACTCGGACATCTTTCCAAAGTGTAATAGGAATTTACTATTTATTTGGGGATGTGTCAATGAGGGGGGAAGGTTTAGTTTTATATAAAAAAATGGATTTTATATCATTAACTGATAATTGTGTGTGCTTAAATTATTCTATGGCAGGAAGACGAAAAATATACCGGATTTATGACAATGGGTGTTATCGGGATTTTGGAAAACAACCAAATCCATTAGAACTCCAGATAGGATATGCTGTTATTTCGCTGGTAAAAGTAAGAGATGATAAAAAAGACCCTCCTTTATTAAAAGAAATAGACTATTTGCGAAATCAAATTGATGCAGAATATGGACTTCCTCTTCCTAAAATATATATCAGGGATAATATGTGTCTTGAACCAAACGGTTACTGCATTTTATTGCATGGTATTGAAGTAGCCCGATATGAATGTAGATACGGATATTGCTTATGCATAGACACAGGCGCTGTAAAAGAGGCATTAAAAGGTGAGAAAACAAAAGATCCTGTTTTTGTTTTAGATGCAATTTTTCTTCCGGAAGACAGAAGAACTGATGCAGAAGTTCATGGATATGTTGTTGTAGATATGAGTACCCTCGTTCGATACCATCTTTACAAGATTATAAAAAAGAATATTACAAAGTTCCTGGATCAATGCATGGTAAATACTCTTATTAATAAAGTCAGCGAACGAAATCCTGATGTAGTAGAGGATCTTTTTGTCAGACGCAATTTTCTTATATCAGATTTAAAGATAATTCTAAACTGGCTTCTTGAAGAAGATGTTTCTATCCGCGATATGAACGCAATTCTGGAAACGATTGCTGATAATTTGGAAGATAAAAAGAAACCTGAAGAACTGATGGAAAAAATCAGGGAAAAACTGGCATTTTCAATTCTTACAAAAATTGCAGATGATAAAAAGGTTGTTCATGTAATAAAAGTTTCGCAGCCGTTTGCTGACTTTTTAGCAGAACATACTGTTTTACCGGCATCCAGAACCGAATTACCATATTTTGAATTAAATCCTGCTGATGCAAAAAGATTTGATTTTGAGCTGGAAAATAAAATCAAAAACATAAAAGATAAAGGCTTTATAACTGCTGTTCAAACTTGTAATAATCTAAGAACTCCTTTTGCAAGGTGGTTAAGGAGTAAATATGATGATTGTTATTGTATTTCAGAGTTTGAAGCAAAGACTGTGAGCAATAGAGAGATTTCTTTATTTATAGAAGGGGAGTTGGAATAAACTCCATTGTAAAGTACAACTCTGCATTTCAGACATTTGCAAAAAGCTCTATTTCTCCTTGAGATTCGAGTCTGAGAATGAGGGCAATTATTTTGGAGCGGCTGGTATCAAGTTTGAGTTGAGAGGGTTGAGGGGTGATCTCTATATCTTCTTTGAGCATTTTTGCGGCGCGAGTGGACATGTTGCGGAATATCTTATTCTGAACATCTTCAGATTCATATTTGAGAACGATTGATATATCTCTCTCGTCTATATCGCGTAAGATTTTCTGGACAGCAGTGTCGTTCAGATAAACGAGGTCTTTAAAATCAAAAAGACATTTATCCAGTTTTTGTTTGAGGATTGGGGTGGTTGTGCGAAAATCTTGTACGGCTGTTTTGGCAAAATCCTTTCCGGATGCGGGAAGGCTTTCTTTTATGATTTGAAAATCATCATCACAGGTTACTCCAGAGCTTGTTACAATGTGGTTGGCTTCATCAATGACAGTAGAATCAGTTTTTTGATAGGATTTTGAAAGCACAAAGATTTTGTCTCGGGTATCGAAATCGTAAGCCTGCAGCAGTTCGTCTGCTTCTGTGTAATCCAGTTTTAGATAAGCAATTATTTTGGCAAGGCTTTCAAAATGTTTTTCCTGCAAATATTCACGTAAAGCTTTTTGTGTTTCTTTTGAGATGTTGTCCATTGCGTAAGAAACCATAATCTGAGCCTTTCGACGTTCTACAGATAATTCATTTGTCATATAGAGCCTCCGTAAGCTTTTGATAAGTATAAATATAACGGAAGAAACTATCATCTAATGATATTCCTATGATTTAAACTATAGGTGGAAATGGAGGTGCGTTATGAAAAAATCAAAAAAAATCTGCCGGACGGATGCAACTGCAATCTTGAAGTTTTACAGCTTTGAGGATGGGACTTTTGCGTTTTTTTATGAAGTCAGGAAAAAAGGCCTTGTAAAATATTTTGTGAATTGTAACGGCAAGGTGTTTGGTCCGTATGAAGAAGTGGATGAATCGCAGGATGAAGAGTATAACGGTGAAGCTGGCAAAACCTTCAGAGAGTTTTTGTGGATTGGTAAGATTGATGGAGAAAATTATGTTTTTAAGAACGGAAAGAAAATCAAAAAAGAGGAAACTGTTTCAAGTGAAAAAGTATGCAAAATGCTTGATAAAATGTGTGAGGACATAAAAGAATATGAAAAATCACTTCCGGATGAAGAGTATGATGAAAAAACGCATATTCTTGAGGACAGGGTAAACAAATGTGAATGGTTTGTAACTCCAAAAGAAAAGTTTGGTCCGTATCACAAGATTTTACAAACTGCGTATAAAGACGAAAATCATTTTCAGTTTATTTACAAAAAAGAGAGTGATGATGATTTTTCTTTTTACAATCTGAATGGAAATGATTGTAAAAAATTATATGACCCAACATGTTTTGCACAGCTTTTTTATGACAGCAGGGGACGTGCTTTCGTAACAAATCTGTATGAAAAATATATTTTGATTGATGGTGAGGAAAATTATCCGCTTGGTACAGAATGCCTGATGATAAATTATTGCGAAAAGAATGGTTCTGGATATGAGGTTATAAGTGGTGATAATTTTTCCCGTTCAACAACAGAAATAAAATGTAATGGAAATCATGTTTACGCAGATTGGAGCTGGTGTGTTTTGCAGGATGGTTCAATCGCTTATTCACATGGATATGAAAATAAGGCTTACTGGTCTGCATCAAATGGGGGAAAAGAAACCCGGATATCCGCGATGGTGCATGGAGAAAAGCCTAAGATTTTTGGACATATAGTTCAGTTTGAAAAATGCGGGCTTTCTTATCTTATGATTGAAGGACGGGAATATCCTGGAATGGTAGATGTGGGGGTGAATGGAAAAGCGGGATTTGTTTTTGTAAAAGTGCATAATCTGTATTTTTATGAGTATGAAACGCCACGGCTTTTTGGATACAGTTATAATCGCGGTGGAATGAATTATACGGATGTATGTGAAATTGAAAAGAAGAATATTGAGGATTTAATACGTGGTAAGCTTATTGCGGGGGAATGTGAGGTGTAATTGCGTTATTCGGTCGGATTTTGCGAGTGCGATTGCATTATTCGGTCGAAAAATGCAGATTAAGTTGCAATATTCGGTTGAAAAACGCAATAGGATGAAATCAATCTGAAAAAGGGAGATAAAAATAAATGTCAAACAAACAGGAATCGGAAGATAAACTTGCAAAACGATTTATTTATGAACTCAAGAAACTAACTACAAGTGTTATAAAAGGAATGCCTGCGGAGACTTATTATTCAGCTGCAAAATCCTTGAAAGACCTTTTCGATTCTTTTGCAATCATTGAAGAGTTTTACAGGCCTTTGAATTGTTATTGGGAAATAAAAATTGCTCTCCAGAAGTATGCACAATTTGTGGATAAAACGCTGCCTTATGCTGAAGATTTCAAAAGAATGTTGATTCATTTTTTTGTGGTGATTGAACAAATCTATTTTTATGAGATTTATGGATTCTTTTCGACAACAGTTCATCCGGGGGAAGTTCCTGGGTTACCGGTAAAATGCAATTGCGGGTGTCTTCCTTTCTGGCCGTTAGAGCCGGTAGTGGATGAGCATGGACAGGTCATCTATAAGAAAGTAATTCGATTTTACAATAAAAATAGAATCCGTCCGCTATGTATGACTATAGGCAGCAAGCCTGAAATCTTGGAAGGGCGTGATAAGTGCAAACTAACGGATGAGCAGATTGAACAACTGAAAGCGTTTGTCCGCAAGAATCGTGACCTCATCAAGCGGCATTATAAAGATGACCTTTCTAGCAGTGAGTTTATTGGAGCTTTGAAAAAAAGGAATAAGTAATATCATTAAATGATATTTCTGTATGGTAATAATATCAACAGTAAGGAGGAAAAAAATGAAAATTATTCATTCTGTAAAATCTGGAATTAAGGAGTTGGATGAAATTACAGGTGGTTTCTTTCCAGAAGAATTAACGATTGTGGGAGCACGACCTGGTATTGGAAAGACAATGTTTATTCTCAATTCTCTAAAAAGTATGATAGAAAATCATTCAGAAAAGCCAGTTTTGTTTTCTATAGAGATGTCAAAGGTTTGTGTCCTACATAGACTGGCTTCGATGATTACCGGAGTTCCATTAAGTGAAATCCGAAGCGGGGGTGTGAAAGATGAGACTGCATTTTTACAAGTTAAAAAAATGATAGAAGAATCTGATTTAAGAATTGATGCATCTCCAAAACTTTCAATCGATGAGCTTTGTTTAAAGGTAAAATTCTATGTGCAAGAACTAGGTCGGAATATTGTCTTTATTGATTATCTTGGTCTTATTGGTGTTGAAAATGAAAATATGCCTATTTACGAACAGATTTCACAAATAACAAGAAAATTAAAGATTATGGCCAGAGAACTTTGTATCCCTGTTGTTTGTGCATGTCAGGTAGCACGCAGTATTGAAGAAGATGAAGAACCAAAACTGAATCAGTTAAGAGGTTCTTCTACTGTAGAGCAGGATGCAGATACAATTATTTTTGTTCATAAACCAAACAGTGATGATGCTGGTAATGCGGCTTTTCATCGGGAACTAATTATTGCAAAGAACAGAAATGGCGATACTGGTCGTGTAAGCGTTTAATGGAGAATAATTCATGATTACAGTTAAAAATCTTCCAAAAAACATTGACGACATCACCTGGCAGGACGTGCAGAATTGTTTTGTTTATCCTCCTGAAAGACCACCGGTACGGCTTTTGAAAGTGGAAACTGGACTGCCTGTAAATATTTTAAATGTTACTTATGGCGTTTCTTTTGAAATTGGTTTGATAGAATGGGTTGAAGTCCAGACTAATACGAATGATGAAATTGATGAAAATAATTATGAAATCTTCTGGTTCAACGAAAATGCAGAAACAGTTTTGGGAAATAGCAATATGACTACAGAACTTTTAACTATTGTGCAGGATTATATCAAGAAGTCTTATGCAGATGAAAACTCGCTGCTTTACAAAACGATGCAGAAACGTAAAGAAGAGTGGGAGAGGGATGTTGATAAAATGAAAGAGGAAAGGAAAGGTATTTAAAGTAAAATCAAAAAAGAGCACTTTCCGGGAGGATGAAAATGAAATGTGATGTAGTTATTTATTCAAAGACAGCGGCAGTGGGGGTATTTTGGTTTGCGGGGTGGTATAATGAGCCGTCTGTAATGTTTGTTTATGAAGCTTGCGGTTACAAAGATAATGATTCTGAAGAATGGACAAAGGAAAGTTTAGCCGAGGTAAAATCTTTTGGTGAGAGTTGTGAAGAAAATGAAGATTTTGTAATGCGGCTGATGAAGCGGGTTTCTGAGGGAGATTTAATTCCTGATGATTTGTATAAGGATTTTGTAAGTTTATTTGTAAAGGTGTTGAATAAAGTAAAAGGTAATAAGGATGATTATTTCAATAAAAGGAAAATAATTTATACAGATTTAATAAAATATTGTCAGGAAAATATGGCATGGTGCATTATACACAATCTGGAAAAATCTAAGACAGAAAATGATAAGGTTGCTGCGTTCCAGTGCGCAAAATATTGGGCAGAAGAATATGACGATGCCTGTGCATATCAGCAGCTTGCGTATTATTGTTATTATGGAATTGGAGTGGAAAAGTCTTATAAAAAAGTTTTTTCATTTATGAAGAAGGCTGCGGAACTGGGGAATGAGTATGCTATACGTTGGCTTGAACGAAATGATGATGAGGACGATGAGTGATATAGAAAAAGTATCATAAGTAAAGAATATATTTCAAAAAGAGAGAAAATATAAAGTCTTCATAAGCAATGAACTAACAGTAATAAGAAATCTTAGAAAAGGTGGCCAACCATTTTTGCTCAATTTCTGGAATACGCATTTCTATGATTCTGATTATATTGTTAAGAGTTGCTGCGGGGATTTTTGATTTATTATGAGCAAGCGAACAGCGGTGATTTTTTGTTATCCAAATTTTTGTTCCATTTGGAATAGGCTTCCCTTGTGAGACATGAACATGAATTGGTTCTAATGGAATGTTTTCATCGAGCCAAAAGTAAACCCAGTAAGATCCAATTTTAAAAACCTGAGGCATTATCAAATCCTCCAGTTTGAGAGAATTCTAAAATAAGATGTGTTTCTGAAGCGACTAATTCCTTAAGGTAATTTAATTCCTCTTCACTATATCCAGAAATGTCTTTCCATTCAAAATCAGGAAGAATACAGGTTGCCTGTTTAAAGCCAAGCTTTTCATCAGGAGTTTCAATCATAACTTTTACTTTACCTTTAGAACTCATTTCTGAATGGACAATTTCTGTATTATCATTTAGGGTCATAAAAGGATAAATCATAGGTTACCTCCAATATATAACCATTATTTAATATATCATAAGTTGAAGAAAAATCAAATGCCAGAGTCAGTTTTAAAATGATATTTATAATTCTGAGAGTTTTGTTAAGATTTCTATTATAGTTTTTTGTCTCTCAGATGGGATGTTTTCTAAAATAGAAATCACAGAATGATATTTTTTATACATTTCAATTTGAAATAATTCTTCTTTTCTATTGCTTGAGACTAGCTTTTCGTTTTCAGAGAAATCCAACAAATATTCAAGAGAAACGCCAAGTTCTCTAGAAATACGTAATGCATCTAATGCAAAAGGATTTGAGTCCCGCTCTATGGCACGATTTATGGTGGCGACTGGGACATTGATTTTATGTGCTAATTCTTTTCGAGAAATATTTTTATATTCAAGTTCATAGCTCACTTTTTTCCAAAATGACATAAATATAGCATAGTAACTTGTGTCGCCTACTTCACTTAAAAAGTAACAAATGTTACTATTATATTAAAAGTAACAAAAGTTACATTTTTGTAAATGTGTATTTTTGTCGTGAAATAGGAGTGCTTGATGGATTACATAAAATTAAAAGAAGAACCTTTAAAATCTGCTATTCAGCAAGATTATTTTAAGTCATATAAATATACACAATTAGGAAATATTGATTTTGTAATAGCAAAACACCTTACAGATAAAGGTGTTGTATCTCTATTTGAAGAAGATGACAATATTGATTTAAAGTCAATTCTTTGGGCAGAAGCAAAACAGGGAAATACACATGATATTTATGAATCTTTTGTTCAGTTAATTCTTACTATTGGAAAAGAAAAGACTTTTGAAAAATATCTTCCACCAAAATATATTGGAGCTTTTGATGCAGAAAAAATGGCATTTATTGAATATCATAATATTCAGGATGTCTTCTATCAAAATGATTTTAACTGGAATGTAACTCCTAGTAATCATGAAACAAAGGAGTTTAAACAGTTGTACGATCTTTGTGAAAGAATACTTCGGGAAAACTCAATTCTTTTTAAGTATGAAAATCAGGCTGATGATTTAAAAATCTTTATTAAACAGAATTTTAAAACAGATAAAGATGTTTCAGAAAAGATTGCTGTTACAAAGAATAATTTTACTTTTGTTTTTCAAAAGTGGTTAGAACTAGTAAAGCCTACAATTGATGTAAATTGGCAAAATGCTAATAAAGCTGGTATTATTTCGGCCGATTTCTTTTTAGCGGATTTACTTTCTTCAGAAAATGAATCATTAAAAGATTTGCTTTATGTTGTTCTGAAAAAAACAAAATATGAGCTTGCGAAAAAAGTTAATGAGCTTGGTTTTGAAACTGCAAGTTATGCAAAATTTACAGATAATCAAAAAGCATATAAAGAATTCTGGTCTGTATATGAAAGACCGCCAAAAGAAGAATATTGGGAGTATATTATTTCCAGACGAGATTTACTGGTTCCTCAAGATATTCGTGAAAGAAAGGGGTCATATTTTACTCCAAAAATCTGGGTAGAAAAAAGTCAGCAATATCTTACAACAGTCCTCGGTGAAAATTGGCAGGATGAATACTACATATGGGATAATTGTGCTGGAACAGGAAATCTATTGAATGGTTTATCAAATAAACGAAATATTTGGGCAAGCACAATAGATAAAGCTGATGTAGATATTATGAAAGATATGATTCATAATGGCTTTAATCTTTTTGAAGATCATGTTTTTCAGTTTGATTTTTTGAATGATGATTTTATTCCGCAAAGTAAGGGCGGAAAAATGCCTGATGATTTGTGTAAAATAATTTTTGATGAAGAAGAACGAAAGAAGCTGGTGATTTATATAAATCCACCTTATGCGGAAGCAGATAATAGAAAAGGTGAAGGTAGAAGTGGAGTTGCTGAAAACAAAATACATGATAAATACGCTGATAGGCTAAAAAAGGCTCAACGTGAATTATTTGCTCTGTTTTTTACAAGAATCTATCATGAAATACCGGATTGTATAATTGGTGAGTTTTCAACACTAAAACATATACAGGCTGCAAACTTCAAAGATTTCAGACAGGATTTTAGAGCGACCATAAAAAAATCTTTTATAGTTCCAGGAGATACTTTTGATAATGTAAAAGGTCAGTTTCCTATAGGCTTTTTTATATGGGACTTGAAAGAGAAAAAAATATTTGAAGATACAATAGCAGATGTTTTTGATGAAAATGGGATTATGTTAGGAAAAAAAGAAATGATTTCCTATGATAATTCTATACTCTTGAATAAATGGATTGATGAATATCGACCGGCTAAAAATGTAAAAGATTCGATTGCTACAATGATTGGAGTTGCGAGTGATTTCCAGAATCAAAGATTGACTCGAATTGAAGTACCTTATATGAAGGTTCCTGCAGATAATCATAATTGGCAAATAATAAGTACAAATTTAATTCCTAGTGCAATTTATCTTGCCGTTCGCTGGTGTATGGATTCGACATGGCTAAATGATAGAGATCAATTTTTATATCCAAATGAGAATTGGAGCAACGACAGTATCTTTAAATCTGATTGTCTTATTTATACTTTATTTCATCCACAAAATCATATTTCTTATTTAGCATCAATAAATCACTGGATTCCCTTTACTGAAGACCAGGTTGGTTGTAAAAAAGCCTTCAAATCAAACTTTATGAGTAAGTTCCTGAAAGGAGAAATTGAGATACAAAATCAAGATGATTTGTTCAGCGGAGAGGGAAAACAAAAAACAGAAAAAATTGTTTTGTCGCAAGAGGCTCAAAGTGTATATAATGCCGGTCTTGAACTATGGAAATATTATCATTCACAGCAAAAAGCAAATCCAGATGCTTCTTTGTATGATATTCGTAAATTCTTTCAGGGAGAATCCAAAGGAAGAATGAACAGTTCTTCAAATGATGAAACATATATGGAATTGATTTTTAATTTGCGTGTTAGTATGAAAATACTTGCAAAAAGGATTGAACCGAAAGTTTATGAATATGGTTTTTTAAAATAATTTTCTATAGTTAAAAACCAATATATTTATGAAAACAATAATTGATTCTCATTAAATGATATAACTCTCTGTTATTTTAAAGTAGAAAAATGAATAATCGTATTATTGTAGAGAATGTTTTGAGTAGAGAATTAGTAGTAGGTGAGAGTTTTGGAATTAAGATTACAGAGGTCAAAGAGTAAGAGAATAATTATGAGTAGAACATATAAACTTCATAGACATAAAAATCGTGGGTGTAAAAGAGATGAAATGCAAAATAAAAGTCGAAGAACTCATTTTCGTATGTGCATTAAAAATCTTTTGAAGAGTTGTGCAGATTATGAGGAAATCAATCTTCCAGCAGAAAAATCTATTATTACGAAAAAAAGAAGCGTTGGTTATTTAAGTCCTCTTGAAACAGAAGAAAGTTTGACAAGAAAAATACTTGCCATGAAAAAGGCTTCTATGAATGGTTTCCCTGTAAAACGGTGGTGCGTGTGTGGTTGTATAGACAAAATGCTCAAAAATGGAGCGACTCAAGAAGAGTTAAAAGAATGTGTTCATAAGTATTATGTAAGTAAAGGTGGAAGGAAAAAAGTATAAAGTTTTCATGAAGGAAAATAAAATCCGCCTGTGAAAGAATTATATTGGACTGGAATGGTGAAAGGTTGGGATGCTGTGTTTTTGGCAACGATGATTTTGGCATCGGTGAGGTTTTCATTTGTGTATTGATGTTCGGAGTGTAAAAAGATAACTGTATCTGCTATTTGCGGGATGAGCATGTAGCGGCCGAAATCACGGAGTTCGGGGGAAGTGTTTTCTTTGGCTGCAGGAAGTGGCATTGTTAAAATTATGTTTGTTTTATTTGTTTTAGCAAAATCGTGTAAATCATAAAGAACCGTGCTCAACGTTTTTCGGTAGGCTCTTTTATCTGAATCTGCGAGTTCTTCTAACAGCATGAAATCATCAATAATTATGATTTTGACTTTCTGGTTTTTGACTATTTCCAGAATATCATTTTTTAATTCGTGTAAACTATAGTTTGGTGCAATTCCGGCATAAATGGGAGCTTCTCCAATTTTTCCCGCGGTTTGCTGCATTTGTTCAATTTCATCTTTTTCTAAGGAGCCGTCATGCAGTTTGTAAAGTTGCAGCTTTGATGCAATGCTTAATAATTTTATTCCAAAATATTCGCTGTCGAATGCAGGAGAAAAATAAATTACAGGTGAACCGCAGTTGAGCGAAAAATGATTTATAAGACTCAAAGAAAAGTTTGTATTTGCTGTTGTGGAATGTGAAGCAATAATTGTGAGATAATTATCAGGTGATTGAAACAGTGATTCAATAATTTCATCATCTTTAGCATAGCGTTTTGTGTTATAGCTTTTGCATCTTGCATCAAGTATTTCGACTGATTTTAATGCGATGTTTAATCCTGTTGTAATGGGGCAGGGTAATGGAGGAGTTGTTGATTCCTTAAAAAAATCCAGCTGTGTATTCTGCCATGCCATAGTGGGCTCCTGTGTATGATTGTTGTGTTATTGTGTTTTCAATCAACTTTTTTCAGTTTAACATTAAAAAATATCATATTATGATACACTCCCTTGTTATAATTACCTCATCAAACAAATAACGCCGGATTTATTCCAACTTGCCGGGGCGTGGTGCTGGCTAAAAAGGAGAATAGGATGATTGAAAATGAGAGAAATTGGACAGTAATTCCTGGAAGAGAGTTTGGGTTGCCTTGTAATTTGAGGTGTGGGCCGGGGGTGAGACCACATGGGACAATGCATTTTGAGAATAGGAAAAACAGTGGCGATGATTATGACAGTTCGGATGAGCTTTGTGTGACAATCGGGAAAAATCCAAAGCTTATTGATGAAGCTGGAAAATGTGTTTTTTCGAGTGAGGAAATCAAAAGGATTTTAAAATTTGTTTCGGATTATAGAAGTTTAATAAAAGATTGGAACAAAGGATACATAACAGGAAAGGGATTTATTCATGCAGTGAGAAAGGCGAGAACTCCGCAGGAATCTTCTATCAACTGGAAAAGGCTTGTATTTGTTCAATATGATATTCCGTTACATGTAAATTGGTGGGCAAAAGATTTTACAATCGAGTATAAATCGAAGTTTGGACCTTTGCGATATGGACTTCATCTTATGTATATGATGCCAAAGATTTATACAGAAGAAGAAATTATTTGTATATGCAAAAAACAGTGGCCATGTTTTTTAAAAGCAGAAAGCTTTATTGAAGATAACAGGGTGCTTCTTGATACGGAAATACAAAAGCTGTTGGATTCCGGGGAACTTTTTTCGGAGTGCTGGGAGTGGGTAAAGCAAAATGTGGAAGAAAATATCCAGCAGATTATAAGAGGGTATCTGGAGGATAAATGTAAAAATACCTGATCTCCTTTCACCAGATCTCTGCTCCATTGCAATCTTACACGTAACTCTGTACAATCATCAGTATGAAAAAGATTGATAAGAAAGGCGTTTTGAAGTTCTGGTTACTTTTTTTGTTGTGTCTGGGAATTATTTATTCTTTTA
>JAEETM010000072.1 GCA_016290335.1 Treponema sp.
ACTCTTTGTTGGAGTTCCATCCAGTGCGAGCATCTTCATATCAACAGCACGCTGTTCAAAAACATTAAAGCCCTTCAGAGCAGGAGCAATAATCTTATTTACATTATCAACAGCCTTAAGAACGCCTTTTCCACCATAGCGTTTTTTGTCTCCATCACGGAGCTCAAGTGCTTCATTTTCACCGGTTGAAGCTCCACTTGGAACTGCTGCCCGACCAAGTACTCCGTTTTCAAGAATGACATCTACTTCTACAGTAGGGTTTCCGCGTGAATCAATTATTTCGCGACCAATTACATCTGCAATTGCAATTTTGTTTAACATGATATTACCTCGTTATTTATGTTATATATGGTTAGTTTTGACTAACTAACGAATTTAGTATATACTAACTAAGTATTAATGAAAATAGGTAAAGGAGGTCTTATGAAAGAATATGTATGGCTTTTTCCAATTATCTTTATGTTTCATGATATGGAAGAAATCATAGGCTTTAAGTTTTTTCTGAAACAAAACCAGGAAGATCTTCAAAAAAGATTCCCGGTTATCCTCCGCCGTTATAAGGATTTTTCTACAGAAGGCTTTGCGTTTGCAGTTTATGAAGAGCTAATTTTGTGCATTGCAATTTCAGCGATTGCTTTTTTTGCAGACCGCAATTTTTTCTGGTATATATGGCTTGGAGCTTTTCTGGGCTGCGATATTCATTTCTTTGTACATCTGATTCAGGTAAGCATTTACCGCCGCTACATTCCGGCCTGTATTACAAGCTTAATTTGCCTGCCCGTAAATACCCTGATTATCTGCAAATGCCTTGTTTGTATTGAAGATTCTGCGCTGTTTGCTGCCGCCTTTATGGCCCTGGGCGCAATCCTTGTTTTTGTTAATATCTTTATTGCCCAGAAATTAATGGGGTGGTTTACGAAAAAAAGTGCATAAATCATAACCTTGATGTATAATATAGGTATGATAACGATAGAAAAACTGAATGCATTTGGTGCAGATACAAAAAGTGGCCTTGCACGCTGTATGAATAAGGAAGATTTTTACCTCAAGCTTGTTGGTATGGCCCTGAATGAACCTCGTCTTGAACAATTGGGGCCTGCCCTGGATTCAAAAGATTTTGATAAAGCCTTTGAACTCTGCCATGCAGTAAAAGGTGTAATAGGAAACCTTTCTCTGGACCCGCTCTATAAAGAAATCTGCGAAATGACTGAACTTCTTCGTGCCAAAGCAGATACAGATTACTCAGGTTTATACAAAAAAATCATGGATTTGCGTGCCGAATTGCTGGCAATGTAAGGGTTGGCGGAATAAAAATGAAAAAAAGCATCTGCTGCCTTCTGGCATCATTCTTTCTTATAAGTTCTTTTTTCGCAAATATATCCTCAAACGACGCAGTAAAAGTTGGTTACTATGAAAATGAAGTTTTTCAGGAAGGTGGAACACCCGGCGCAGTAAAAACCGGTTATGCCTACGAATATTACCGTAAAATCTCTGAATACACCGGCTGGAAATATGAATATGTTTACGGAAGCTATACTGATCTTTACAATCTGCTTCTGGAAGGAAAAATCGATCTTCTTGCGGGACTTGCCTGGAAGGAATCACGAAAAGATATTATTGCTTACCCCGAAGCAGCAATGGGAAGCGAAACATTCAGTCTTGTGAAGCACGAAACAGATTATTCAATCAATGCAAATTACAGCACCTTAAACGGAAAAACAATCGGCGTACTCAACAGTGCCATGGTAGACACTCTTGAAAAGTTTTTGAGTGCCCACAATGTTAAGGCAATTATAGTTCCGTTTGATGATTACGATTTACTTTTTCAGGCTTTTGATTCAAAACAGGTTGATGTTCTTGCTGCCGAAGGTGATGGAGCTTATGGCCGCGAAAGTGCAGAGATTTTGTATCCGTTTGGAGCGTCTGACTATTTTTTGTGTGTAAGCATTCACCGCCCGGACCTTCTTACCCAGTTGAACACAGCACAGACTCAGCTTATGACCGATGAACCAAACTACATCAGCTCGCTGCGTGCAAAATATTATCCGGTAAGTATTTCTAGCCGTGCTTTTACCTCTGCAGAAAAAGAATGGATTGCTTCCAATACTACGCTTAATATTGGTTACCTGAATAATTATCTTCCTTACAGTGACACAAACGAAGACGGTACTGTAAACGGAATTATAAAAGAGCTGATTCCACAGCTGCTGGAACGCCTTGCAATTACAACTATTGAGCCTGTCTACAAGGGCTACAACAGTTATGATGATATGATTGCCGCAATGAACGCTTCTGAAGTTGATGTTATTTTCCCTGTTGGCGGTGGTCTTTATTATTCAGAAGAAAACGGAATATATCAGTCTAATGCGGTAACGTCTTCCATAACAGAGCTTGTTTCTTTAAGCGATACTGACTATATCAACACCAAGACCTTTGCAATAAATAAGAACAACCGCATGCAATATTATTATATAATAAATAATTTTCCGAATGCCAAAATTATTTATTTTTCATCAATTGATGAATGTCTTGAAGCTGTTCTTTCTGACAGGGCAGACTGCACTACAATCAACGGACTCAGAAGCGATATCCTCAAAAACCGCAGGTACCGCAATCTTCATATGCATCAGTTAAAAACTTCTGACGACCGTTGCTTTGGAATCCAGATTGGCAATGAAGGTTTGCTGAGGCTTATTAACCGCGGTCTGAATATTGTGGGTACAGAATATGCGCAGGAGCTTTCTTACAAATATTCACAGCAGCTTTATGATTATTCCGTAAGTGATTTTATTAAAGACCACATGTCTGTGTTTGGAAGTATTCTTCTGCTTGTTGGTGTAATCATATTTATTCTATTAGTTAGGGATTCCAAACATTACAAAGCGGCTCTTGATGCAGCAGAAAATGCAAACCATGCAAAAACAATCTTCTTGAATAATATGTCTCACGATATCCGTACTCCAATGAATGCAATTGTAAACTTTACAGAGCTTGCACAGATTTCGGTGGATGACAAAAAAAAGACTTCGGATTATCTTTCAAAAATCTCGCTTTCAAGCAAGCATATGCTTTCTATTATAAATGATGTTCTGGATATGAGCCGCATTGAAAGCGGAATGGTTACTCTTACGGAAGAAGAAATTAATATTGCTTCTCTGATTGATGAATTGAAAACTATTATTCAGCCTGCTGTTGATGAAAAGCTTCAGCATTTTTCAGTAGATATTTCTAAAGTAAAAAATCAGATAATTCAAACCGATAAGCTCCGACTTAATCAGCTTCTTTTGAATATTCTTTCCAATGCGGTAAAGTTTACAAATGAACGCGGTAACATTTCTCTTAAAGTAGGCGAGGAAGAAGTTCCAGCAGAAAATAAGCAGCCGCAGACTTCTATGTATGAGTTCAGGATTAAAGATGACGGTATTGGAATGAGCCGCGAGTTCCAGAAAATTATTTTTGATTCATTTACACGGGAACGAACAAGTACTGTAAGCGGCATTCAGGGAACCGGACTTGGAATGGCAATTACAAAAAAGATTGTCGATATGCTTGGCGGTACAATTGAAGTTCAAAGTGAAGAAGGTCAGGGTTCTGAGTTTATTGTAAGGATTCCGTGCAAAATCAGCAGTGAAAAAAACGAGCAGGTTGAACAGAGCGGTCAGGTAAAAGAAGCTCCTGTTAAGGCAGATTTCAGCGGTAAACGTGTGCTGTTAGCAGAAGATAACGAAATGAATCAGATGATTGCAGTTGAAAATCTTGAAAATGTTGGCTTTGCTGTAGAAGTTGCAAACGACGGGCTTGAAGCTGTAGAAAAAGTGAGCGCAAATCCAGCCGGCTACTATGATATAATTCTGATGGATATTCAGATGCCAAAAATGGATGGCTATGAAGCCGCCAGAAGGATTCGCGCTCTGCCTGAGCCTGAAAAATCCTCTGTACCGATTGTTGCTGTTACTGCCAATGCTTTTGGAGAAGACTGTGAAGCAGCCCTTAAAGCGGGAATGAATAAACATCTTGCAAAGCCTTATGACATTCCTCAGATTATTCAAACGCTTTATTCTTTAATATACACGGCAGAACAGCAGGAATAATTATTTACTCGCCCTTTTCATAAATCTCTTTTGCTTTTCGAACGAGTTCCACAAACTTTGCCCTGCGTCCATCAGGATCAAAAGAGAAACCGTTTCCATAAAGATTAAGAACCATATTCAAATCTGCCTTTCCTTTATACTCTGACTCTCTGAGTACCATACCGTAAGCGGCAACAGTCTGGGCAAAGCGCATGTTGTCTGAACAGGTTTCTGAGAAAGCTTTAGTTTTGGATTGCAGAAGCTTGCTTTCTTCGTTCAGCTTTTCTTTGTAGCGGAAATCAAAGGTGAACAGAGAATCTGCAAACTCTTTTGTTGTCTCATCATATTTGCAGTTTTCTGCCGGAATGATTTCGTAAAGGGCAGTAACTGTCTGGCCGGCTCCAATTTCTGTGGCATCAACTTCATCATTTTCAAAATCTTCGTTATTAAGAACACGGTTTTCGTAACCAATTAAGCGATAGGCAGAAACTAAATCTTTATTGAAGGTAATCTGTGTTTTACAGTCATTTGCAACAGAAATAAAGCGGGAAGTTTCTTCTACAAAAACCTTGTTCATTTCTTCTTCAGAGTCTACGTATACATAAGTTCCGTTACCCTTGTTCGAG
Source organism: Treponema sp. (assembly GCA_016290335.1). The sequence continues at coordinate 4,697 of JAEETM010000072.1, forward strand.
ATTTTTTCCATCATGCCGTCATTCCAGTTTCCCCTGCCAAAACCGCAGACTGTCAGATAAACGCTTTTTTCCTGAGTAGCATACGATTGAACAAGCTCAAGTAAATCATCTGTTCTTGTAATTCCAACGTTGAAATCGCCGTCTGTTCCCATAATGATTCTGTTGTTGCCGCCTTCGATATAATGATCCATTGCTTCCTGGTAAGCCATTCTGATTGCATTTGCACCATTAGTTGCACCGCTGGCTGCAAGTTCTTTTATCTTTCCTTTGATTGTATCCTTGTCTTTTACAAGTGTAGACTCAAGCAGAAGCTTTTCTTCTCCTGAATAAGTAACAATAGAAACTCTATCCTGCGGGTTCATGCTTTCCAGCATTTTGATTAAGCCTTTCTTTAAAAGATCCAGCCTGTCTGAACCAGCCATTGAACCGGAGACATCAATCAGGAATACATAATTGTTGAGCGGAATGTTTTTTTCAGGAACAGATTTTCCCTTAATGCCAAGTCGTACAAGATAATGTTCATTATTCCAAGGGCAGCTTGAGATTTCGCTGTTTAAAGAAACAGTTGCACCATCGGTTGGGTCTTCATAATCAAACGTAAAATAATTGAGGTATTCTTCAATACGAATAGAGTTTTTGGTAGGGATTCCTCCGTTTTTTACACAAACTCTCATATATGAATAAGCAGCTGAATCTGCATCAAGAGAGAAGGTTGAAACATTTTCGTCTGCAGTCTTTATAAATGGATTATCTGTGATTTCTTCAAACTTGTCGCCGGTTTCGTTTGTAAAAGCGGTAAAGTCCTCATCAGATCCGTCGTAATAAGCTCCGTTATCAGCAGCTCCATAATATCTGCCACCACCATAATTAACTGAACAACCTGCAAGCAGAAAAGCTGCCGCACAGATGCCGAATACAAAATTAAATGATTTTTTAGAAATGAATTGCTTTTTCATATATCCTCCGTAATTCTATTTTTACTGTGAATAACGGATTTATCAAGCAAAAATTACGTTAAAAATCTGGGAAAACGGCCAATTATTACCAAGGTAATATCGAAAAAGCACAGATTATGGCAGATTAAAAGAATATACCCTTTACAAAAATCTCAATTCCAATGCCAACGAGGATAAGCCCACCTATGAGAGTTGCTTTGGAGCCGAGTTTGTCTCCTGCTTTTTTACCAATTAACAGGCCTGTCATGCAGATTGCAAAGGTAACAGCGGCAATAATCAGAGAGGCGGCAAGCGCCATGAGTAAACCGTAATCTGCAATTGTAAAGCCGACAGAAAGTGCATCGATTGATGTGGCAACTCCCTGAATCAGCAAGGTTGCAAAAGTAAGCTTTGCAGCAGTATTTGCCGAACCATCTGATTTTTCATCTTCCGATTCTCCGTGCACTGCTTCCCAAATCATCTTGCCGCCAATCCACAGCAACAACACAAGCGCAATCCACGGAATAAAAGTTTCAAACTTAGAAAAATATTCAACAATTGTGTGAACGCAAATCCAGCCAATCATAGGCATGGCAAACTGGAAAAAAGCATAAACACCCGCAATAAAACACATGCGGCTTTTTTTCATCTGGGATTCATTCAGGGCATTTGCGATTGAAACAGAGAAGGCGTCCATGGCAAGACCAACGCCAAGAAGAACGCTATTTACAAAAAAGATAAGATTCCATTCCACAGTAAGAGTCCTTAATCATGAGTCTCGCAATTTAATACAAGCCAGGATCAGGCTACAGAAGTATACCTGAAACCAGTATGTTGACTTGTTACGTCCTGTAATTTCAAAGACGCCCGCTACTCCCCCATGGAAGTGATTTGATTATGTTTTATGATTATGCCATAGAAGAGAATATCAGGTCAATAATTAGCTTACGGAAATGCCTGTGGAAGGCCATCTAATCGTTACTTTTATGATAATTTAAATTGCATTTTAGAGTATTTTTTGCTTTTTAGAGTAGTGACTTGAATAATTTATTTATATTATAATGTTGTTAGTAAAGACTAACGTAAAGAAAATGTATTTTTGGAGGTTAGTATGAGTGATAAGCAGGACACCCGCGAAATGCTTGTAAGCGGAAATGCGTTTAAGACAATGCTCACTCTGAGTGTGCCGGCTGTACTCGGTATGGTTGTTATAGGGCTCTATAATTTTATGGATGCCGTTTTTGTTGGTCAGATGGTTGGACCAGTTGCAATGACTGCAGTAAAGGTTTCTTATCCTTTTACTCTTATTAACAGTGGTATTGCAACCTTAATCGGGCAGGGCTCTGCTTCTGTTCTTTCCCGTGCAATTGGTGAACGCGATAAAGATACCGTTGACCGTATAATGGGAAATCTTATTTCTTTTGTAACACTTCTTTCTACAATCGTAATTGTTGTTGGTTTGATTTTTACACGCCAGCTTCTTACTCTTGCCGGAGCAGAAGGAGAAGTTCTTGAGCAGGCTGTACGCTATCTGCGTATTGTTTTCTGTGGTTCGCTTTTTGTAAACCTTGGTCAGTCTACAAACATGATTATGCGAGGCGAAGGTAAACTCAAAAAAGCAATGATTATTATGGCAACAAGTGCCATTCTCAATATCATACTTGACCCGATTCTGATTAAAGTATTTGGTGCAGAAAATGGTGTTCTGGGAGCTGCCGTTGCAACAATCGTTTCTCAGTTTGTTTTGATGTGCATGTCCTTCTTCTATTTTATCAAAAAGAGCGATAATGTACGCATTCATAAGGTTAGATTTGAAGGCAAGCTTGTAAAGCCTGTTTTGAGCGTAGGTGTTTCTGCAATGCTTATGCAGGTAATGTCTATGGTTCAGCAGACAATTCTGTATAACACTGCAGCAAAGTGGGGCGGAAGTGAGTGGCAGACAATTTTAGGTGCATCGCTCAGTCTTCAGGCTTTTGCCTTTATTCCTCTTTGGGGTATCAGTCAGGGATTCCAGCCTGCAATCGGTACAAACTACGGGGCAAAGCTTTTTGACCGTGTTGGTGCCTTTACAAGAACCTTTATGATTTCGGCAACTGTTGTAGCTCTACTTTTCTACATTCCGATTATGTGCTTCCCTGTAAAAATGCTTTCAATGTTTATTACTGATTCAGCAATTGTTGAAGCAGGTGCTCCAATGCTTCGTGTAATTTTTGGTGCTTATATCAGCTATGGTATTTTGATTCTTTCGATTACTTTCTTCCAGGCAATTGGTAAGGCAGGTGGCGCTTCTGTTCTGGCTCTTGCAAGACAGCTTGTTTTGTTCCTGCCGCTTGTTGTAATTTTGCCGCATGTTGCAGGTCTGGGAGTAAAGGGTGTTTTCTATGCCCAGCTTATAACAGACCTTGTTGTTCTTTTAATTGCAATTATTCTGATGGCAAATGCATTCAGCAAGATGAAGAAAAATTAAGAGAGGGTTATTATGAATAATATGCCGGCAGAAAAACTTTTTCAAACTTATATGGATTTAATCAGCAAGCGTGAAAGCGAAGAAATCTACCGGCTGAACGAGCCTATTGGCGAAGGCATTATGAAGCATTCTCATATTGCTAAAGGAATTGAACTCGTTTATTCGGAGCTGGAAAGTTATAGTCCTAACTATCAGGCAGAAAAGAAGGAAGTTGATGGACTTGAAATTATGTACATTGTCGATGGACACGGAGAGTTTGAACTTATGAACAGACAGTTTGCCAGTGGAGAAAAAGGCGATGTAATGATTTTCAACTGTAAGACAGGTGTAAAAAAAGCCATGCTTGGTAAAAGCGGAATGAACTGTATTAGCATCATTCTTTTTACCGAGGATACAATTTCTTTTTTGAATGATTTTCTTGGAACTAATGACTTTAGCAGCTCCGATTTTTTTAATGATATCAGAAAGAGTGACAGCGCCATGTGTTTTCCTTGTGGAGAGCTGCTTGAAAAACTTTTTCTGGAAACAATCAGACTACCGGCGGTTTATTCAAAATATACGGTCAGACTTGCTGTAGTACACGCAATAATTCTGTTGATTCAAAAGTTCAGAGATAAAGATGGATATGATGTACGCATAAAAAGCGATACACCGGATGCATATTTTAGTGGTTCAACAGGGCGTAAGGTTCAGAATGTCCGACGAATTATCAACTCAAATCTAGAAAAAGAAATCTCGATTGAAGAGTTAGCTGGAAAAGTTAATCTTAACCGTACCACGCTTCAAAAGGTTTTTAAGGAAATGTACGGGCTTACAATAAATGAATATCGAACTAAGGCCAGGCTTCAGCTTGCTAAAAATCTGCTTGCTTCTACTGAGCTTTCCATAACGGAAATTGCAGGCCGATCGGGGTATGCAAACGCAAGTAAGTTTACAGAGGTGTTCAAGAAAAATGAAGGCATGCTTCCAAAGGACTGGAGAAAATAATTTTATGTTACTTGCGATTGTTTGTTGTGTTAGTAAAGACTAACTAGTTGACAAATTAAATAAATAATTATATTATCCTCCGCGTTAGTAATAACTAACAAAGGAGTAAAAATGATTAAATTAAAAAAAATGGTGATTGCAGCCACTTTGTGTGCCTTCACCGCAGCTTTTTCATTTGCACAGGAAGTTGCATTTGAAAACAAACTTTCATCTGGTATCGTTGATATTAATATAACAGAAGACAATACTGCCACTGCATTTGCCGGATTTGAAAATGAAACAACAGCAGAATACTCTTCTGAGCAAATTGATATGGGATTGACATTAAAATTCAATATTGCTAAAGAAGATGATGATGCCTTGTCTATTGGAGCCGAAAACTTTGTAGATGATTATTTTATAGAATTCCGTCCGATGGAATTATTGGGAATCGGTTTTCATAAGGGGTATGCAGTAGCAGGTTCTTATCTTCCTTGCTTTGATGGAGAAATTGAAGCCGCAAACATAGGAAGTGATTTTGGACTTTTTGTGCGCCCACTCGAAGGACTTGTTCTTTCTGCTGGTATTGATTTTATAAGCTATTTTGGACGGGAAGGAAAGAAGCCTCTATTTAATGCAGGTGTAGAATACGCAGTAGGTGAGACTGTCGCCTTTGGTGCAGCCTTCCGTAATATTATTTCTGGCGAACGTTCTTTTGGAGCTTTTGCTTCATTTACTGGGCTTGAAGGTTTAACATTTAATGCTGGTTTTTCTTACAATGGTGAAATTGAAGATTATAACATTTCTGGTAATTTAATTAATGCAGCGGTAATGTTCAATAAAGATGCAATCGGAATCTTTGCTGATCTTGTATTTGCTGTTGGTGGAGAGGAAGATGAAGCCAATGAATTATATACAGCAGCAACAATAAGCTACCAGATCACAGAAGCTTTATCTGCAAGCTTATACGGTAGTTTTACCACAGATTTTGATAAGGATGATAGCTGGACAATAGGAATTAATCCTTCTGTAGAATATATGATTAATGAACATAATTCTGCAGGAGCTGGTGTACTTATAAACCTTATGAAAACTGTAAAAACAATATCTATTCCTATTTATTGGAAATATAATTTCTAAAATAGATTTTTAAATCTCAAATCCTAACTTTTTTCCGGTTGTATTTTTTTTGTACAACCGGTTTTCTTTTTTAAAACTCCAAATAACAATTTTCACTCCATTCTGCAATTAATTTTATCTAAATAATTAACGTTAGACTTGACTAACCATTTGCAGATTTTTATTCTTAACAGAAAGTTAGTAGTAACTAACTAACAAAAGAGGTTTATATGTCAAATAAAAATCGTAAACCTGCAAAACGTAGCCTGGTCGGCTGGATTTTTTATTTTGCAGGAAGTAAAAAGGGGCAGTACATAGTCAGTGTATTTTTTGCCCTTTTAAGTGTGGCCTGCTGTATTGCACCATACTTTATTATTGCACGAATTGTTCAGCAGCTTTTAGCTGGAGTTCGTGACTGGCACTTGTTTTTAAAAGAGTGTGGTATCACGGCAGCCTTTTGGGCGGGTAATGTGCTCTTTCATGCAATTTCTACAAGCATGAGTCATATTGCAACCTTTAATCTGCTTGGTAATATCAGAAAATCAATGTGCGACAAGCTTACAAGGCTTCCGCTTGGAACTGTTCTTGATATGCCCTCTGGTTCTCTCAAAAACATTATCGTTGAGCGCATAGACAGCATGGAAACAACACTGGCACATATTGTTCCTGAATATACTTCGAACATTATTTTGTCGGCTGTACTTGTTGTTTATCTTTTTGTTCTGGACTGGCGGCTGGCACTTGCTTGTATGGCAGTTGTTCCTGTGGGAGTTATTGCCATGTGTTTTATGATGAAGGATGGTCCAGCCCGCTTTAAGTATGCACTTGATAAAACAAAGGCCCTTAACGATACTGCCGTTGAATACATAAATGGTATTGAAGTAATAAAAGCCTTTGGAAAATCAAAGTCCAGCTATGAGCGTTTTGTTGTTGCAGCTCAGGAAGGTTCGGCTTGCTATGTAGAATGGATGCGCGACTGTATCTGGCCTCATGCAATTGCAACAGTTGTAACTCCAACTTTACTTTTTTCACTTCTTCCAATTGGCGGCTTTATGTTTTTGCACGGCACTATAGATGCTTCACTTTTTATTACAGTGATTGTCCTTGCCGTCAGTGCAATTCAACCTTTTCTTGTTGCCTTTACCTACCATGATGATATTGCAAAAGCCGGTGCCATTTTTGGAGAGGTTGGTGCTATCATGACATTGGATGAACTTAAGCGCCCTGAAGTTGATGTAAAGAAGCCTGCTGATAATTCTATTGTGCTTAAGGATGTTAGGTTCAGCTATCATAAAGGTATTGATGGAGAAGAAAAAAAAGAAATCCTGCATGGTATAAACATGACTCTTCCACAGGGCAGCTACACCGCCTTTGTCGGTCCAAGTGGTTCGGGAAAATCTACAATTGCCCGTCTTATTGCATCTCTCTGGGATGTAGATTCCGGTTCGGTTGAAATTGGCGGAGTAAACATAAAAGATTTGTCTCTCCAGGAATACAACAGCCGCGTTGCTTATGTTTCTCAGGATAACTTTTTGTTTGATATGAGCGTTCGTGAAAATATTCGTCTTGGCCGCCAGAATGCTACAGATGCAGAGGTTGAAGAAATTGCCCGCAAGGCCGGCTGTTATGATTTTATCATGTCGCTTGAAAAAGGCTTTGACACAATCGTTGGTGGAAGCGGTGCACACCTCAGTGGTGGTGAACGTCAGCGTATTGCAATTGCCCGCGCAATGATGAAGGATGCGCCAATCGTAATTCTTGATGAAGCAACTGCTTACACAGACCCTGAAAACGAAGCAATTATTCAGAAGTCAGTTGCCCAGCTTGTAAAAGGCAAGACTCTCATTGTAATTGCCCATCGCCTTTCAACAGTAAAGGATGCAGACAAGCTTTATGTAATTAAGGATGGTGTAATCGACAGCGAAGGAACCCACGAAGAATTGCTGGCAAAGAAGGGACTTTATGCAAACATGTGGGAAGCACATATTAGTGCTAAGGACGGTGAATAATGTTCGAAACTTTAAGAAACTTTTTTAGATTTTGTGATAAAGAAAACCGTAAGAAATTTTACGGCTCAATTATAGTTGGAATAGTTAATGCCTTTTTTATGGCATTGCGAATTGCCGCTGTTGCAGTAATGCTACGCGGAGTTATTGGAACTGCAGTAGAAGGCCAGTCCTTTGAAAAAAGCACAATCTGGATTTCGTTTGCAATAATCTGTGTAAGCGTTTTGGGCAGCATTATCACCACAAAGTTTACTGCAATGTGGCAGTGCGAAGGCGGTTACAGAACCTGCGCCAAAAAACGTATTGAAATTGCAGAACATCTGCGCTATATGCCAATGGGGTACTTTAATGAAAACAGCCTTGGCGAAATCACATCAGTTACAACTAACACAATGGAAGCCCTCAGCGACGTTGCTACCCGCGTTGTAATGATGGTTCTCAAAGGTCTTCTGGAAACAGTATTCATCATCGTTATGATGTTCTTTTTTGACTGGCGTATTGCACTTATTGCTCTTGCAGGTTTTGCGCTTTTCCAGTTTGTAAATGTTTTCCTGCGTCTTTCTGTAAAAGGCATTCAGGATCAGAAAATCAAAGATGATACAGAAGAAGTAGGCAAGGTTCTTGAATACATTCAGGGAATTGCTGAAGTAAAGGCTTACAACATCAGTGGTGAACGCCGTAAAGATTTGAACAACGTTATAAACAAGCGTGTAAAAAGTCTTATCAAAATGGAGCTGCGCTTTATTCCTTTTGCAAACCTTCAGTCGCTTGTAGCAAAGCTCAGTGGTGTTGCAATTATGATTGCTTCGCTTTACTTCTACCTCAACGGCAGCATGGTTCTGGCCGACTGCTGTACAATGCTTGTTTGTGCCTTCATGCTGTTTAATGCCCTTGATGTAGGCGGAAACTTCTCTGCATTGCTTCGTACAGTAGATCTTTGTGTTGAGAAGGCAAATAAGATTTTGGCGCTTCCTACAATGGATATTGAGGGTGCTAAGAATGTGGTCGACGCAAACAAAAACAGTCCTCTCATCCAGGCTACCAACATCGACTTTGCTTACGACAAAAAGAAAATCATCGACAATATTTCTCTTGCAATTCCAGAGCACACGACTACAGCAATTGTAGGTCCAAGTGGTGGCGGTAAAACAACCTTCTGTCATCTGCTTTCCCGCTTCTGGGATGTAGATAAAGGAACTGTAACACTCGATGGAAAAGATGTTCGTGATTACAGCATGGATAATCTTATGAAAAACTACAGCTTTGTTTTTCAGAATGTTTACCTCTTCCACGACACAATTGCAAATAACATACGTTTTGGTCAGCCAGAAGCTCCAATGGAAAAGGTTATTGCAGCTGCTAAAAAGGCCTGTTGTCATGACTTTATCAGTGCTCTGCCACAAGGCTACGATACAGTTATTGGAGAAGGTGGAGCAAACCTTAGTGGTGGAGAACGCCAGCGTATTTCTATTGCGCGTGCCATCATGAAGGATTCTCCAATCATCATTCTTGATGAAGCTACAGCTAACGTAGACCCTGAAAACGAAAGAGATCTTATAAGTGCCATTCAGGAGCTTACAAAAGAAAAGACTGTTATTATGATTGCACACCGCTTAAAGACTGTACGTAATGCAGATCAGATTGTTGTAATAGACAAGGGACGCATTGTTGAACAGGGTAAACACGATGAACTGGTTGCTAAGGGCGGAATCTACGCAAGGTTCATAGACAGCAGAAAAGAAGCGGTAAGCTGGAAATTATAGTTCAAAATCTTGACACGTTAGTTATATCTAACTAAAATATGATAAAATGTTAGTAAAAACTAACGTGTTTAAGGGAAATCAAATGAAAAAATTATCAGAACTCACAAAAGATGAAAGAGGCGTAATTGCTTCTATTAATGGAGACGCTCGTTTTGTCAGTAGAATTACTTCAATCGGGCTTACACCTGGTTGTAGTATTACAATTATTAAAAATGAAAAACATCGCCCAATCCTTGTGTATTCACGTGACACAATGATTGCACTTAACCGCAAAGAATGTGATGACATTGAAGTTAAGGAGGCAGCTGTATGACAGAAAATGGAGAAACAGTAATTGCATTGTTGGGTCAGCCTAACTCTGGAAAATCAACTTTATTTAATGCTCTTACAGGCTTAAAGCAGCATGTCGGAAACTGGCCTGGAAAAACTGTAGAAAAAAAGGAAGGAAACTTTGAACACAATGGTAAAAAATACTTAGTTGCAGACCTTCCTGGAACTTACAGCCTTAGTGCCAATTCAGATGAAGAAATAATCACCAGAGACTATATTGCAAGTGGAAAAGCTGATGTAGTTTGTATTCTTGCAGACAGTTCGCAGCTTGAACGAAGCTTGTATATGCTTGCTGATTATGCAGGTATTCGAGTTCCGACTTTTTTGCTTTTAAACATGAGTGATGTTGCTTCTGAACAGGGCAAAACTATAAATTACAGTGCAATATCGGAAAAGCTCAATATTCCTGTAGTTCTTTTTTCTGCTCAGGATAGAAAGAATTATGATTCTTTTTATTATGCACTTGAAAAAACAATCGAAAAAAAATCAGTTTTGAATACATCATCTCTGGAAGCAAAATATGAAGAGAATGAAAATTACAAAACAATAAAAGCTTTAATTCCAGAAAATGTAATACCTGGCTATTCCTCTATCTGGCTTGCAATAAAAGCTGTTGAAGGAGATGCCCCTGTTATTGCAAAAATCACAGAGGCTCTTATTGGCGAAAAGCGTAAAAGCTTTACCGATACAGTTTCAAAAATCCAGAAAGGAATGCTTCTTTCAGGCGAAATTAAATTTAACTGGATTGATGAAATATTAAAAGGAAATGTTGTCTCAGAAGCAAAAACAAGAAAGCTCGGAAAGTTTGACCGCATGATAACTCACCGCATTTGGGGTAAGCCGGTTGTAGTTCTTACAATTCTTTTTGGTTTAATCGGTTCCTTTATTCCGGCTCTTCCTTTTATGGGACTTGGTGCAGCTGTTGGGGCTCTTGCAAATCCAATAAGCGCTGGTCTTACTTCAATTGGTTGTCCTTCTTTCATTACTGCTATTATCTGTGATGTTCTTATAAACTCTCTCAGCTTTATCTTTAAGATGCTGGGCTTTGTATTTGGTGTAACACTGGTATTCGGTCTGCTTGAAGAAGTTGGTGTAATGGCACGAATCTCTTATGTTTTTGATAACACAATGTCTAAGCTGGGACTTCAGGGAAAATCGGTTATGCCTTTCCTGGTAAGCTTTGGTTGTACAATGGGTGGTGCCGCAGGGGCTCGTGTTATTGATAACTGGGGACAAAAGGTTTTGACAATTGCTCTTGCCTGGGCTATTCCTTGTGGTGCTGCCTGGTCCGTAGTTCCAATGCTTTCTACAGTTTGGTTTGGTGCCGGAGCTCCGCTTGTAATTGTTGCAATTCTTGCAGTTATGATTCTTCATATGTGGATTACTTCAAAAATCTTTGGACGCTCTCTTGTAAAAAAAGAAGATCGATGCGGAATGATTATGGAGCTTCCTCCTTACCATAAGCCAAAGTGGGGTGCACTTTTCCGCTATGTACTTGGTCGTACTAAGGATACCTTCTTCCGCGTTCTAAAGGTTGTACTTCTTGTTTCTTTTGTATTCTGGCTTTTGACCTTTACAAACAGCGGCTCTATGGATAATTCTGTTTTGTACCGGGTTGGAAAGTTTATTGAACCAGTTACAAAAATCTTTGGACTTGGCTGGAAAACCTTCATGGCCTTTATTGCTTCTTCAATTGGTAAGGAAGGCGCTATTGGTGTTTTGAGTACAATCTTTACAGATCACAGCATGCTTACTGTTGGAGGTACTGTAGCCGGTGGTGCAGTTGCAAATATCAACGAGCTTCTTGTAGCCAATGTTGCAAAGCCGGAAGCTCTTGCTTTTATTTTTGCAATCACCTTTAATATGCCTTGTATTGTTGCCCTTGCCGCAACTTATCAGGAAACACATTCTGCAAAGTGGACAAGTTTGATTGCATTATATTATACTTTTGGTGCCCTTATACTTGCCTGCCTTGCTTATCATATAGGACTTTTGATCTGGTAGTTTTTTGTCATTGTCCGGCTTGACCGGACAATCTTGCTTATGGAAGAATTAATAGCTTTATTACAAGACGGTTGCTCCAGAACAATCGAAATGCTTGCCACTGAGTTAGGCACAACTACCGACGACATTCTGCGTAAAATCGATTTTCTGGAACGATCAAAAATTATTCGCCGTGTTGCAACCTCATATCCAAAAACTGAAAGTTTACACACGGCTGGAAAAAATCCACTTCCTTCCTGTACAGGGCATTGTTCATCATGTTCAGGCTGTTCTCACGGGAAGGGAAAAACACATTGTGATTCCTGTATGCCAAAGGGTGGTTTTAAAAACATGGGCATAATGTGGGAAGTTATAAAATGATTTGTCATCCCGAATTAGAATCGGGAGCTCATTTCAGGAGGTCATATGGGAACAGTTATCATAATTCTTGTTTTAGTTGTAATAATTATCTGTGCTATACTCAGCATCAGAAAACGAATAAAATATGGCTCTGCTTGTTGCGGAACCCATGATGCTGGTCCTGCAAAAGTTCGGGTACGTGATAAAAATAAATCACACTATCCTTACACTTACACTTTAACTGTAGATGGAATGCATTGTTCAAATTGTGCTCGTCATGTTGAAAACGCACTTAATTCAATGGACGGGGTCTGGGCTAGTGTAAAGCTTGAAAATAAAAGTGTTCTGGTTCGTTCTAAAAATCCACTTCAGCGAGAAGACCTTTCACCTGCAATTTCTGCAGAGGGTTATACTTTAATAAGTTTTAATTAAACTTGTCATCCTGGGCCATTAGATTTATAATGTTATCCATGACTTACATAATTGCAAAAGGACTTTTAATTCCCTTTTTGGGAACAGCACTTGGAGCGGCTCTTGTTTTCTTTATGAAAAAAGAACTTAATCCTCGTATTCAAAAAATGCTTTCTGGTTTTGCAGCTGGAGTTATGATTGCGGCTTCTGTTTGGAGTCTTCTTATTCCTTCAATGGAAATGGCAGCTGACCGGGGCAGGTTTGCCTTTGTTCCTGCTGCAGTTGGTTTTTGTCTTGGAATGATTTTCCTCTTAATTCTTGATAAAACTGTACCCCACATGCACCTTGATGAAACAGAGGAAGGTCTCAAAACTAATCTCCAGAAAACAACAATGATGGTTCTTGCTGTTACACTTCATAATATTCCAGAAGGAATGGCTGTTGGTATCTTGTATGCAGGCTGGGCTTCTGGTTCTGCACAGATTACCGAAGCAGGAGCTCTTTCTCTGGCGCTTGGAATTGCAATTCAAAACTTTCCTGCAGGAGCCATTATTTCTATGCCGCTTCATTCCCGCGGATTGTCTAAAGCAAAATCCTGCTGGTATGGTGTGTTGTCTGGAATTGTAGAACCTCTTGCGGGCTTACTTACAATCCTCCTTGCAAATCTTGTTCTGCCTGTTCTTCCATACTTTTTAAGCTTTGCTGCCGGTGCAATGATTTATGTTGTGGTTGAAGAGCTTGTTCCAGAAATGGCAGAAGGCGAACATTCCAACTGGGGTACAATCACCTTTATGCTCGGCTTTGCACTTATGATGATTCTGGAT
>JAEETM010000175.1 GCA_016290335.1 Treponema sp.
AATAATCAAACAGATTTTTCTGATACGCATATGAACGGTAGGTTGAACTAACATCAAGTGTAATTCCATCAGCCTTTGCATACCCTGCCATTTCGCGTAAGGCTGATTCTGCATCTTCCCTAAGGTAAATGTCTTTTTTATTTACAACATAAGCACTGTTACTCTGCACCTTTACCAGATGAGCAGGAACATAACTTTCATCTACAGAATGCTTTTTATCAATCAGATAATAAAGGCTTAAATCATCCTTTGGAAAACGTGCTTCTGCATCCAGCACTTTATGTAAATCTGCAAGCAGCTCTTCCAGAGAACCATCCGACATTTCTGCTTTACAGCGCTCACTCATTGAAGAAATAACCCTTGTAAGCTTTTCTATTTCAGGGTTCACTTGTTTTACAGGAGCCTTTGATTCAGAAACTGTTTTAGTTTTATTTACTGTATCTTCGGTTTTACTCTGCTTCATATTCTGCTTTGAACATCCTAAAAAACTCAAGCCGGCAAACAGAAACAAAATGAATGATATTTTTTTCATTTTACATTTCCTTTATCAACAGAAAGAACACCGCTTTCCATAATTTTCTTTTCTGAACCATTTTTATAAATCAGTGTAATTGTTGGATTGCGGACAACTCCATCAAGGTGAATAAGACTTGGTGCATCATTATCATAATTTTCGCCTATTGCAAAATGACATGTATGGAAAGCCTTTTCGTCTTCGAGCATATTTCCAGTGATTCTTGCAGATGGATTAAGTCCAATTCCAAGCTCACCAATATTGCGTGCATTTTTTTTATAAACCTGCCCCATTCCTTCCGGCAGCTTCTTTTCTTCTTCATATTTTATTGCAAGGTTTTCTGCATCCGTGATTGTTTTTAAAAGTCGTCCGGCTTCTTTTCCACCTTTAATTTCGGTAACAAATCCTTTTTCAACCTTGCATGTAATTGGAGTTTCAAGTATTGAATCTCCATCGTAAAAGGTCATTGAACCATCATAAACGATTGTACCTTCACAGCCTTCGTTCACTGTTCCATCTGCTGCTGTAAGCCCACCGACAAGAGGACTTATGAAAACTTCTCCGGCTGGAATGTTTCCTCCTGAACCAGGCTTTGTAAAGTCTCCGTCATCAAACATTAACTTTCTGTTTTTTACAGGAATAATCAAATCTGTACCACTTTCAGCAGTTACATGAACCTTTTCGGCATCGGTAAACAAACGGTTTAATTTTTCGCAGCGTTCTTTGAGTTCACGGTAATTTATGGCGGCTGTTCTGTTCATCATATCAACTGTAATTCCAGGAGTCCAGACACCACGCATAGTTTTTTTACCGTCAAGAAGGTAATCGAAAATATGTGTATAGGTCTGGCCGTCTTCTGCAACATAAGGATTTGCAGTTGCTTTTGGATCCTTACCAAGCTTTATGTTAGATACAGAAATACATACCTGCGGTTCTGTTTCGATTGCGGCAAGTGTTTCGGGATTTGCATTATCAAAGCTTGTTTTATCCGGCTGGAAAACAAGAGTTGGCAAGGCTTCCTGTTCACCGGCTGCAATAAACAAATCTTGTGCAATTTCATTTGTTGCAGGATTAGCAATTATAAGAACACGTTCATCCTTTTTAACAGCAAGTACATCCTGAATTACAACCTGTGCAGGAGTCCTGTTTTTTTTATTCAATAAATTGCTTAAAGTTTTCATATATTTCTCCTAGTTAGTCTTTCCTAATAACAACAAGATTTCTTTCGCTGTCTTCGAGTCCCGGAACTACAAGCTTTTTAATTTCATACTCAGGGACAAGCGCTTCAATCCCGGTCATTTCTTCTTTTATATTATCCATTTTTGCTTTGTATGCCGCAAGATATCCGCCTTTTTTTACAAGTCTGAGCAGGGTTTCAGTCATTTTTTTATCGAGCGGACGGAATGCTCTGAACACGGCAATATCAAAGCTTTCTGGTGGAAACTTCTCGGCTTCGGAATTAATCACTTCAACATTTTTTAAACCGAGGATTGCGGCACAGTTTTCCAGAAAGGCACAGCGCTTACTCATTCGTTCTACAAGCTTAAACTGGAACTGCGGAAAAACAGCTGCAAGCGGAATACCTGGTAAACCGCCACCGGAACCAATATCTGCAAAAACAACAGGCTGCCCGGAAAAGCTTTCTGTCAAAGCACAAAGCTCTTTGTACGCCGCAAGAGAATCAAGCAGATGGCGGACCACAAGCTCATCATATTCAGAAGTATTTGTAAGATTGTACGCTGAATTGAACAGGATAATTTCTTTAATATACTTATCCATTTTTCCAGAAGCTTCTTCTATAAGATTTTCAGGAATACAGCAGCTAATCAATCCGTTTTTCAGCAAATCCATTTTTACATTACTCCTTTAATTATTCGTCTAAATCAAGAAGCATTTCGGCAGAACAGTTTTCCGAACCATACCGCAAAACTATGAGATTTCCTGTTTTTTCTGCAGTGATATTCTGCTGCTGACAAAGTTGATACACAAAGGAGTTAGGATTTATTTTATCCTGTACAAGAGATGGTGTAACTTCATAAGTTGTAGTTGTTCCGTTACCTTTTATTGTCCTGAACAAGAAGTAAACTGTTTCTGTGCGTATCTGCTGGTTTGCAATATATTTTCTGTCGGCAGTAAGAAGGAAGGTGCCATCTGTATCCGGTTCGCTGAAAAATACTGTTGATAGAGAATCGGCAATATTATAACCGTTTACTCTGAACCTTAAGATTGAAGGCTCTCTTTTGCTGATTGAAATGGTATTCTGCTGATTTTTGTTCTGGCTCAGCTGTTCTGATTCTGTTTCCTTTTTCTGAGTTTCCTTCATTTCTTCCAGTTCCGTAAGAACCTGCTGGAGCAGAACGTTTGTTGTATTCATAGATGTAAGTGATGAGGTATTATAATTTGTATCGCCATAACCCATAATTGAAGAAACATCTCCGAACATTCCAAGCTCATATAAAGAAGAAATATCAGAAGCTGTAAGGGTATCAACATTTCCATTTACAAGGGATTTTAATAAAGCATCTGATGATTTTTTCTGGGCTGACTTTTCTGCATCTTCTAATACCGGTGGTTCTTTATCAGTTTTTTTTATGTCAGCCGGTTTTATATTGCCTGGAACAGAAGGATGATAGAACGAGTTGCCATATTCCGGAAATGAAATTGCCGGCATTTCGGGCATTGGAGGCATAGGCGGCATATCAACCTTATTCTGCGAAAATACTGCACCGCCAAAAATGCTTACGATGAAAAAAAGAGCGACAACCTTTACTGAATGTTTTATTGTACAGGGTTTACATATTTGCAAGACTTTCCTCCACAACTTCAAGCCTGTGTGTAAGCTGAGCAATTGTTTTTTCAAGCCTGCTTCTTTCGCGTTCAAGCTTTGTTTTAGCATCTTCACTTTTACTCTGTGAAGATTTCTGTTTCATCAGCTCGCGCACTGTAGAAGGACTTTTTCCACCCTGCAAAAACTCCTGTTCAAGATCTGCACGGTCATCCTTCTTTTTTACAGAAGCTACAACCTTCATGTTTTCAAAACCAATTGCAGGATTTACCTCTACAGCAGAAACTTTACGGATATCACGTTCCGAGCTGCGTGGCAGGCAGAGA
>JAEETM010000073.1 GCA_016290335.1 Treponema sp.
GTTGATTCAAACGATGTTCTGGCAAATGTTCCGTTTGTAGAAGGCTGTGGCCTTTGGTTTGACCATCATTCAAGCGAGCACGAAAGACTTGCCCTTAAAGGAAAATACAAGGGTGAAAGCCGGCTTACTCCATCATGTGCAAGAATTATTTATGAATATTACGGCGGCAAGGAGCGTTTCCCAAATTTTGATGATATTATGGCCGCAGTTGATAAGGTTGATTCCGGTACTCTTACTTCAGAAGAGATTCTTCATCCTACAGGCTGGATTCTTGTTGGATTTTTAATGGACCCTCGAACAGGTCTTGGACGATGGCGCGAGTTTACTGTTCCTAACTACGCACTTATGGAAAAGCTTATGGTAGCCTGCCGTACAATGACAACAGAGCAAATCCTTGCGTTGCCTGATGTTCAGGAACGAATTGAAGTTTACAACGAGCAGACAACAAAGTTTATAGATATGGTTCAGGCTCACACTGTTACAGAAGGCAACGTAATTATTTCTGATTTGCGTGGCGTAGACCCAATCTATACCGGAAACCGCTTCTTAATTTACTGCCTCTATCCAAATCAGAACATTTCCTGCTGGATTGTAAGCGGAAAGGGTGGCAAAGGCTGTTCGGCTGCAGTTGGCTACAGTATTTTGAACAAAACCTGCAAGGTAAACGTAGGCAGCCTTATGCTTAAATACGGCGGCGGTGGTCACGAAAAGGTTGGAACCTGCCAGTTCACCGATGAAAACATGGAAGCCGACCTGCCAAAAATGCTCGAAGAACTCAAAAAGCTTGCAAACGGGTAAAAGAAAAAATGGTAAAGCATATAATTCTCTGGACACTTAAAGAAATGCCGGAAGCCGAAAAGCTTGCGGTAAAAAACAGCATAAAAGAAGGACTCGAAGGCCTCAAAGGTAAGATTCCCGGCTTGGTAGACATCAAAGTTATTACAGAAGTTCGTATAGCCAGCTCCACTGCCGACTTAATGCTTGATTCCACCTTTGAGTCTGCAGACGCACTTCAAGGTTATCTGAAAAATCCTACCCACGTAGAAGTTGCGCAGACCAGGGTTCGTCCATATACCGCATCCCGCAGTTCTTTTGATTTTGAGGTGGTGTAGGAGGGGGGGAAGTCTCCCCCTCGCTTCAAACCTGCGGTTTTCCGCTACCCCCTCTCCTAGGGGTTGCTCCCCTAAAACCCTGCAATCAATCGTGTGTAAAACTCAACAGTTTTAATCAGTACGTCAACTTTTATTGCCTCATTTATACCGTGAATCATTGCGCGGTCTTCCTTTGACATGTACATTGCGCTGAAACGGTAAACCTTGTCGGTAATGCGGCAATAATGGCGGGAATCGCTGCAGGCCATCATCAGATACGGGCTGATAATCACTTCGGGCCAGGTTTCGTTTATAACTTTGCTGAGCATTGTCCACTGCTCGCAATCTGTAGAAGAAACCCGCGAAGGATTTCCGTAACTGATAACGTTTACCTGAATATCTGCTTTTTTTCCGGCAACACATTTAGCAATTTTTTCAACTCTGGCAACAGCTTTTTCAACGGTGTCTTTTCCAAGCAGGCGGAAGTTCATGCCAACGGTTGTTTTCAGCGGCAGAACGTTATAGCTTTCGCTTCCGGTAAACTTTGTGATTGCGCAGGTTGTGTGGAGCAGGGCAAAAAGATCGCCGCGCAAAAGCTTGGAAATCAGATTGACGAGAGGTTTTGTAAGCCACAGGTTTGAGAATATAATCTTCATTGGCAGGCTGGAGTTATTTCTTCCCATTGTTTTTAAAAGCTGGGTAACTGTTGGCGTAAACTCTACCTGAGGTTCGCGTTTTTCAATTTCAGCTACAATCTGGGAGGCAATTCCAACCGAAGAATGTTTTGGCGGTGCCGAAGCGTGTCCTGTTGTTCCGCTTACAACTAAATCCAGGTAGGTTGAGCCTTTTTCTTCAGTGCCCACCATAGCACACGGCTTTTTCACGCCCGGGAACGCATTTTCAACAATTGCGCCGCCTTCATCAAGTACAAAATCCACCGTGATTTTATTCTGCTCAAACCAGCTGACAATATCTGCACAAGTCTGACCGTTTATTTCTTCTTCGCCGCTGAAACAAAGGTACAAATCCTGCTCGGGCCGCCAGCCTTTTTTTAAGCTGAGTTCAACCGCTTCCATACAGGCGCACAGGGTGCCTTTTGTGTCCATTGTGCCACGCCCGCGAATTGAACCGTCAACAAGGTCACCCGCAAAAGGATTAAACGCCCAGTCTGATTCAACTACAGGAACTACGTCGTAATGTGCCATAAGGACGATTGCATGCTTTTGGGAAGGATTTTGTGCCACGGAATCTGGTGATGCGCCGGAATCCTGTGTCGCTTTCCCGCTAATTTTATGAACTAATCCTGTCTTTCCAATCTTAAAGAACTCGCACGTAGAATAAATTGTTGGGAACGCGTCCCGCAGCAGACTTGCAAACTTATCAAACTCGCGTCTGTCAATTTTGCTTTCATCAAGATTAGAAACAGTTTTGCACTGAATCATGTGGCACATGTCAGCCACGATTTTGTTTTTATCATCTTCAGAAAAATCAAACATAACAATATCCTATTTTATTACATCATTCTCACGTTTTCTGTTCATAGTCAACACTGTATTCTGCAAGGTTTCTTGCCCTTCGAGTCAATGTTACGCAAGCCATCCCTTTTTATACATAATTCTTGCGGCACCAAGTGAAATCAATATTCCAACCGGAACCAGAACGCCAACAGAGCTTGCAAGGCTTGGCACACATATAAACAGAATCACCATAAACGTCACAGGCGCAATAGAAACCTTCCAGTTTTTGCTGATGTAAACAAGGCCAAGTGCACCAAACAGTGACGAAAGGATATTGTCAAAGGCCGGCTTAAGCTTTTCACTTGCGAGTAACGGCTGCAGCGGAACAAAACAGAAGACACCGACTGCAATTATAATTGTTGTTACGATTGATGCTGTTGCAATTGCGATTGTAGAAACAATTTCGCCTTCTTCTGTGTTCGGTTTGATTCCGGCACTTTCCATGGCGTTCAGGGCGGCAGGAACCTTGAGAGCTGTTACGTTTCCGGTAACAAAGCTTAAATATGTTCCAGAGGTGCCGAGCATTGGCGTAAAAGTGATTATTTCAATAATTCCAACTGTCCAGTAAATCGGAGCAACGCCCAAAAGTCCTTTCAAGACTGCCGTAAAGCTTGGCCAGGCGTTATAGTAAACGCAGATAGAAACCGGCACAAACAAAATAATGCAGAGCGCCGTCCAAATCCAAATCTGTCCCTTTTTGTGCGAATCCGCTGTATATTCTTCAAATGTCATAATTGTCTCCTAAATACCAAAGAGTGGGGCCAGTAAAACTGCTGCCACCATCGACAAAATCATAGAAAACGGCATGGCAAAGTTTTCAAGCCACGTGATTTTTGCCTTCTTTATCAAAAGACCGCAGATTGCCATAATCGCAGCCGAAATGAACAGAACTATAACCGGCAGCAATCCCTTCAAGCCTTCGCGCAGATGGCTGAAAACCATACCGCTAAAGGCCGAAATCATTCCCATAAAAAGCGAAGTCATAAAAATGTTGCCCCAGGCAGAATCTTTTGACTGAATCTTAATCACACCCTTCTGGATTTTTTTGATTAGAATTGGAGTGAGCAGGATACTTGGCAGGATTCCTAGCGTCATAACCCAGGCAATTGCTGTATATGTTTTAGGGTCGGTAATCATTTCTGAAAGGGAGATGTCCAGCGCCTTTGCCGTAGAGGTCGCCGCCGGAAGCTCATAAGTTATTGCCCCGATTACACTAAGTCGGATCCAGGGCAACGGTAGTCCCAAAAACTGCGACAAAGTTACAACGCCCAGCAGAATAGAAAATGCCGGTGCAATTGTAAAAATCGCCGTAGACGAAATGGTTTTCCACACCACGGACTTATCCATTCCGATTGCCTTAGCCCTTTTAGAAGCCCTTACCAAAAAATACACCGATTGTGCCAAAATAAAAATGATTGTAATTGCAGCCACAACGTACAAAAAAACGCTGTTTGTATTGAAAGTTTTTTCCATAAGATTAGTATACAGCGAACAGGCGACAAAAGCTATTGTTAAAAAAATCGGGCATCACGAACAATTTAATGCCGTAATGCCCGACCTTATTTCCGTATCAAGTACGGAAATGACATATTTCTATTCGCTATTATGCAAACGGATTCTCTGTTGCATAAAGTGTTCCAGCTGGCTGGTTGTAAGCGATGTCTTCGATTCCGAGGTACTGGAATACTGTCCACAAAGCTTTACCAACGTGGCCGAAAGCAACTGCGCCGTGGTGTGGGTACTGTTTTGCAACGAGTACGTGGCGGTAGAAGCGACCCATTTCTGGAATACCGAATACACCAATACCACCAAATGAGTGTGTAGCTGCTTCAAGAACTTCACCTTCAGCAACATAAGCCTGGAGCTTTGTATCTGGGCGTGTCTGCAAGCGGAAGAATGTGATTTCGCCGGCTGCAATGTCGCCTTCCAAAGTTCCACGTGTGAAATCTGGTTCGCTTCCTTTTGGTTCGAGCAAGCGGTGCTGGATGAGCTGATATTTTACGCCAGGTTTGCGGTTCTTGTCCAGGTGACAGAATGGAGTGTTTCCACAGTGGAAGCCCATGAATGTATCGTTGAGCTTGTATGGATACTTTGTTTTTCCCTTGATTTCGTCATCATACAAATCCTGTGGAACAGTATTGTTGATGTCAAGCAATGTAACAGGTTCGCCAGTTACACAAGTTCCAATGTATTCAGAAAGAGCACCAAAGATATCTACTTCGCAAGCTACCGGAATACCCTTAGAAGCAAGGCGGCTGTTTACATAGCAAGGTTCAAATCCGAATGCCTCTGGGAATGCAGGCCAACATTTGTCTGCGAATACAACGTAATCGCGGGCACCTTTGTGTGCTTCTGCCCAGTCAAGCAATGTAATTTCAAACTGTGCCATTCTTGGAAGAATACCAGGGTGATTGTTTCCACCAGCTCCAAGTTCAGCTTCCATTTCTTTAACAACAGCAGCAATACGAGCATCGTCTTTGTGTGCTTTGTAAGCAACAAGAAGATCAAGCTCAGAGTTCTCTTCAATTTCAACACCAATGTCATAAAGACCTTTAATAGGTGCGTTACAAGCAAAGAAGTCCTGAGGACGTGGTCCGAAAGTAATAATCTTAAGACCAGCAAGACCGATAAGTGCGCGAGCTACAGGAATAAAATCCTTCATCATCTTAACGATATCTTCTGCAGTTCCAACAGGATACTCAGGAAGAACAGCCTTAAGATGGCGCAAACCAATATTGTAAGAACAGTTTAAAACGCCGCAGTAAGCATCACCACGACCGTCAATAAGTCCACCGTCTTTGTAAGAGCTTTCAGCTGCAGCAGCGTACATAACTGGACCAGCAAAGTTCTTAGCAATCAAAGTTTCTGGTGTTTCTGGACCAAAGTTTCCAAGGAATACACAAAGTGCATTACAACCAGCTTTCTTTACATCTTCAACGGCCTTGAGCATATCAAGTTCGTTTTCTACTGTTACTTTACATTCATAAAGTCCAGCTCCATAAGCCTTAACGATAGCTTCTCTTCTTGATTCAGAAAGAGTTCTGATAAAGCAGTCGCGGCTAACAGCAATAATACCAAGTTTTACATCAGGGATGTTTTTAAACATAGTTTTTTTCGCTCCTTTAAATATATTTATTTTTTAATCGACTCTAAATTCTATATTATTATATATCCTTGTCAAGTTATATTTTTCTTAATTAATTGAAAAACTAAACTTTAAACTCATCAATCTGGCGGCCAATCTTAATGATAGAATCCTTCATGCGGTCAGAAACTTCGGTAAGTACGGCACCAGTTTCGTTAATTTTCTGTGCACCAACAGACATTTCATCCATGCTGGACTTCATAGAAATTGTAACATCCTGCAGCTGCTGAACCTCAGAAAGAATAAGTTTGTTTCCTTCCTGCATTTCCAAAGAAGCACTACGAACCTCTTCGGTACTGTCGTTCATCATCTTAAGGGCTTCAAGAATCTGCTTAGAACCTTCATTCTGCTCTTCCATAGCTGTCCTAATGTGAATTACAAGCTGGTCGGTATCGGTAAGCTCTTTAGAAACAAGAGAGAAGGTCTTACTTGCATCGGTAGAAGCACCAACAACTTCCTTAATAGATTCCATAATTTGGTTAAGCTGATTTGTAATCTGAGTTGTCTGCTGAGATGAAGTTTCCGAAAGCTTTCTGATTTCGTCTGCAACAACCGCAAAACCTTTACCGGCTTCACCAGCATGAGCAGCTTCAATTGCGGCGTTCATAGCAAGCAGGTTAGTTTGGCGGGCAATATTTGCAATTGCAACGTTGGCATTTTTAAGAACTTCAGATTCGTCTTCAATAGTTTGAATCTTTTTACTTACAGTATCAAGCTTATCAAAACCTTCCTGAGAATGAGACTGTAAATCGCCAAAGGACTGGTTCATCTTTAATACAGAATTACTTACAGAACCAATGTTACCAATCATTTCTTCAACAGCAGTAGAAGCCTGAGAAACACCTGCAGACTGGCTTGAAATCATATGATTAAGAGATTCAATATTAGAAGAAATCTCATCAACCGCACCGGCAGTCTGGTCAACACTCTTTTTCTGGTTTTCAAGTTGAGAGCGGAAGCTGTCAATATTTGCAATAATCTGAGTAATTGCACTTGCTGTATCCTGGGCTGTAGAAGACATATCCTCACCGGCAACCCCAAGCTCATTTTTAGAAGTTTTTACATCAGAAATAATATTCTGCAATTTTTCGGTAAAGTTATTAAAGCCCTGAACAACCTGTCCAATTTCGTTGTTTGTTTTTACTTCAATTCGCTGAGTAAGATCTGCATTTCCCTGAGAAATACCTGTAATTGCATTTTCAACAACTTTTAGAGGTCTTAGCGAAATGGTAAGAACAAGTACGCCCAGTAATAGAATTATAACTACAATTATAATTCCAAAAATAACAGCAATATTGGCAATTTTGTTACCAAGTTGATCTACCTTATTGCCTGGAACTAAAAAGCCCATTCCCCATGGTGTGCCAGCTATTCCGGAGTAAACAAGTAAGTCCTTTTTGCTTCCTGTGTAAGAATTAATCCAGGCATAGCCGTTTTCGCCTTCAACCATTCTTTTTGAAATTTCAGAAAGATCTTCGTGTCCTGCACCAGGATTTGTAATAAAGTTTCCGTCTTCAGTTTGAACAGGATGGTAGAGAACATTTCCGTTATGATCAATTATAAACAACCAGATTCCATCTGGAACAGGAAGAGATTTTACTGGTTCTATAAGAATATCAACATTAATAACACCAGCAACCATAGCAAAAACTTGTCCTCTGGCATTATTAACAGCCCGCGCAAAGTGCACAACCTTATTTCCAGTTGTCTTGGAAATTACAGGATTATCAAGAAATTGTTTTTCACCCTTATTAATTATTGCCTGCAAATAATCGCGATCCGAAATATTTGTACGAGTTCCATTGTCATTGTAAGAATAACCCTGGGCATCGGCAATCATAACGTAATCATATTCCTTGGCTCGGATTTGTGGATTCTGCTGAAGCCATTTTCCTACAAGGTCAAAATTGCCAGACTTCATAATATCTGAATTAACATATGGATTAAGCTGCTTAAAGTAACCTTCTATAGTACGTTCAAGCGATTCCTTGATTGAAGTTGTAAGCATAACATAGTTTTCTACGTGATCTTGTCGAGAGTTCTTTTTTGCAATCTGAGACAAAACTGCAACTTGAAGACTTGAAAGTAACATAATTCCTAAACCAATCATAATGATTAAGTTAGCAATTAGACTTGTTTTCTTTTTTCCTTTAGACATGATAAAAGCTCCTGAAAATCTGTTTTTCTCCGAATACTTTTTAATTACTTATAGGGTACTTTTAAAATGATTGTATGTTAGTAGTATAATTATAAGCGCAAAATGAATATAACACAAATTATTTAATTAAAAAGAGAGGTTAAAGTAGTATAAATTGAGATTTATTACAAATAATTATACAAACGCAAGGCTCATTGCGAACAAAAGCTGCCCCAGATAATACAGAACAAGGTTCAATACCCGGGTTGTGTAGCGTTTTTTCTGTCCAAAGTTGTTATAAATAAGCAGAATGTCGCTGCAGGCAAACAGAACGGCGCCACAACCGTAAAGGCAGGGTGCAGAACGGCTTACGGTAGAGATTAAGTTGCCGGTGCTTGAGATAATAGTAGTATCAGCCCCGTAAACTAAAAGCGCAGTAATCATATTTCCTACAGCAATGCTTGTCATTAAAAAGAGCATTGTTATGTAAACTAAACCAAAGGCCTTATAAATAATTTTTAAGTCGTGCAGAGACTGGTACATAATAAAAAGCACGATATATGCCGCAATAGCTCCGCAAACAAGGCAAAGTGTAAGCTTTTGAGCATATTTTATAAGTGCAATAAAGTAGAAAATGTGGCCTAAGAAGAAAAAGCCTGTCCCCATAAGAAAATAAAGGTGCTTGTGCTTTTCAAAGGCAAACCTGAAGTTAATTACAACGTCTCCAATTCCGTCCAGAATGAGTCCGGTGATGATGAACAGCCCAAAGCTGCGGTTCTGCCCGTCGTGGAGACATAAAAAACCAAGTATTATGAACACAAGGGATGCAAGCCCCTTAAAAATGAGCGAAAGTTTAATCATCCCTTTTTTTTCTACAATGAGAAAGATAATCTGAATTAAAATGCACAAAACACAGAGTAAAATGTAAGAAATCATATAAAGATTATACTACGTTTTTTGCATTTTTTACATAATCAACTATCTGTTTTGCAGAGTTTTCGCAGCGGTATTGTTTTTGAGCTTCAATTATCTGATTACGCAAAAAGTTGTCGTGCATAAGCGTAACGGCAAGTCTTCCGGCATCTTCTGCAGTGTTTGCGCACAAAGAAATATGATGTTCGGTAAAGAACTGAACGTTTTCGCTTTCACAGCCTGGAATTGGCGAAGTATGAATAATTGGAATGCCGCGGACAAGGGCTTCTGTACTGGAAAGTCCGCCCGGTTTTGTAAGAAGAAGGTCGCAGGCACTCATATAAAGCGGAACATCCTTAGTAAAGCCCAGCAGCCTTAATCTTGTTTCGCCTTCAAACTCCTTTTCGAACTCCCTGTACATTTCTTCGTTGTTACCGGTAATTGCAACAACACGTGTATGTTCGTTACCGTGCTCAAAAATGTATTTTGCAATATCAATTGTATCGCCAAAGCCCATACTGCCGCTCATTAAAAGATAGGCTTCATCATCATCAGCCAAACCAAGCTGCTTACGTGCTTCAGCCTTATCCATATGTTCTACAAGCTTTTGCGAAACAGGAATACCTGTTGGAAGAACTAAATCCTCCGGAATACCATGCTGCCTGAATGTAAACAGGCTGTCTTTATGCGGCCCGAATATTTTATCTGGTGTAGTTTCTTCAAGCATTGGAGAACAGTAATAATCGGTAGAAACAAAATAGAACGGAATCTTAAGATTATGACGGCGCTTTAAGTGAGTCATAGCTTCTGTTGGGAAAATATGAACGCAGATTACAGCTTCGAACTTGTTTTCTATTATATATTCTTCCAAGGCATCTGCATAAACCTTATTAACAAGATAAACCGGAGAACGCAGCTTTTCGTTTACGTTATTAATCTGCCCGATTTTACTGCCCATTTTGTAGATTTCGCCGAACAGCTTTGGCGTCTTTTTTACCATTTCTATGTAGGAATCGCAAACCAAATCAGAAGCAAACTGCCCGCCAAAAGAAAGGGCATCCTTTACTTCACACTCATCTCCCTGTAAATCAAAAACTTCTTTAATTGCTCTGGCTGCAGTGTTATGACCACCACCAGTGTTACATGACAGGATTAGAATCTTCATCTGTTATTTCCTTTACTACCCCAAGAGGGCAATCAGTTTTACTCTCACGAACGATTGTACAAATCGCTACTATATCAAGTATAATAACAAAAATGAAAAAGAGGTAAAAATATTCTTCCTGGAGCAAATCATCCAGCAAAAAGTCGTATAATCCGTGAATAATTGTAGGGACTATAAGTGCCTTTAATTTGAGTCTTCTTGTGCCAAAATCCTTATTTTCGCAGAACTTTTTCTTTGCGCGGCTTAAATAGTAGCCCATAAAAATACCAAAGGTTGCATGCCCCGGAATTGCAAAAAGTGCGCGTCCCAAAGAAATATCTGTTCCAAAGCTGATGAGGTAGAGAACGTTTTCCAGAGCCGCAAAACCTAACGAAGCAGCAACAGCATAAACAATACCGTCATACTTATAATCGAAATTATCATTCTTCCAGATAATTTTCATGAAAACTATGTATTTTGAAAGCTCTTCTATAAGTGCAACTCCTACAATGTTTTCCATTGCAGCATATTTAATGGTTCCTTCTTCAAAAAAGGCTTTAAGAATCAGTTCCATTACAGATTCAATACCGGCGCACGGTATGGAAAGAATGGCACCCCAGAGCATAGCCTTAAAAATCAAACTTTTCGGCTCTTTTTCAATCTTATCCTTTTTATTGACAAACCAGAATACCAGAATTACCGGTAAAAGAGCTGGAATTAGTACTGCGTATAACATTGTTCTATTTTACTATATAACAATTCATTACGCAAAGGGAAAAAGTATGCTAGAATAAAGTGAATGATGAAACGCAGCAAATGTTGTGATAAAAACAAAAGTTGTGAAAGAATATTGAGAAACAATTGAGGTTTAATTATGAAACAGTTTTCCGGTTATATGCACGGTGTAAATCTTGGCGGCTGGCTTTCCCAGTGTAATTACAAAAAAGAGCATCTTGATTCTTTTATAGTTGAGGATGATATAAAAACTATTTCGGGCTGGAAGCTTGACCATATTCGTTTACCGGTTGACTATAATATTTTCCAAAAGGATGATGGCAGCTTTATTGAAAATGGCTTTACTTATGTTCAAAACTGTATAGACTGGTGTAAAAAATACAACCTGAATATGATTCTTGATTTGCACAAAACAGCTGGCTTTTCTTTTGATAAGGGTGAAAACGAAATCGGTTTTTTTGACAGTGCAGATTTACAGAAAATGTTCTACGAGCTTTGGACAGAGTTTGCAAAACGTTATTCAAAATACGAAGATATGCTCTGCTTTGAGCTTTTAAACGAAGTTACAGATAAAAGCTACTGCCAGAAATGGAATGCAATTGCAAAAGAGTGTATTAACCGCATTCGAAAGGTTTCTCCAACAGTAAAAATCCTTGTAGGAAGCTACTGGAACAACAGCGTTTCTGCAATAAAGGATCTGGATCCTCCTGCAGATAAAAACATAATCTATAATTTCCACTGCTACGAACCGTTTATTTTTACACATCAGGGTGCAGGCTGGCTTGGACCAAATATGGACAGGGCCTTTAAAATGGCTTTTGATTCAACTTATGCGCAGTATACAGAATGGACAATTAAGTATATTTCCGAGCAGAATGCTAATTTTGGCGGTTTTGAACAGGATAAAACACCGGACAGTTCATATTTCAAGACAATTTTCAAGGATGCGCTTGAGGTTGCAGCCGAAAGAAATGTAATGCTTTATTGCGGTGAATACGGTGTAATTGAAAATGCCAGCCCTGAAGATACAATTAAATGGTATAAAGCCGTTTCTCAGGTTTTCAATGAATACGGAATTGGCCGTGCTGCCTGGTCTTACAAAAAGATGAACTTTGGTCTTTCAGATTCAAGGCTTGATTCTTGCAGGGAAGAACTGTTAAAATTACTCTAAAATCGTTAATTGTAGGGAAGAGTAAAAAATGAAAAACAACAATATTATCTCTTTTAAACGAATTACATCGGTACTGATTGTTTTGTTTGGTATTATTGTGGCAGTAACTTCTTTTTCTGGTTGTGAGAATCTGCTGAATAAAGAGGAAGCTCCTGTTGTTGCAATAAAAATATCATCACTACCTGCAAAAACTAATTATACAAGAGGTGAAACTCTTAATCTTTCCGGCCTTGTAGTTAATGAAGTTCGTTCCAGAAGCAACTCAAATAATGATAGTTATAACTATTTGTATGACTTCAATGCTTATATTTCTGGAGAAACTACTGATTATACAACAACTCCTGCTGCGGGTGAAATCCTCAATGAAACTGGTACTCAGACAGTATTAGTAGAAAGAGTTATAAAAAACAGCAGAAAACGACGTACCCAACGTTTGCAGGCTAAGTTCACTATTACAGTAAGCAACTAAAAAGTAATAATCTCTTCGTAAACCTGAATTGCAAACTGGTCTGTCATGCCGGAAATATATTCAATTATACATTTTGTAAAGGATTCATTATCAGTTACATCAAAAACCTGCGGAATGTTGTATTTTAATACTGCTTTTTTGTCCATAAAGCTGTGCTTTTCTACCGAATAAGGATGATAATTTGTGTAGCGAATCAGCCAGTCTTCAAAAGTAGCGCAAAGCTTAGGGTAGATTTTTAAAACCTGCGGTACACGTCCATTTTTAGCGTAAACCTGGGTTTTCTGCAGCGTTCTAAACAGCGTATTTATGATATTTTCCGCATAAATTGCAAACTCACCAAGCCTCCAGTGATTGTAAATGTTTGCAAAATTGAACTTTTTGAGCTCCAGAATAAACCTGAAGTATTCATCAGAAAAGGAAAGGCCTTTTTCCGGGGTAGACTGTTCGCAAAGGTCAATAATCAAATCATTTATTAGAACGGTTGTGTTTACGGCTTTACCGCTCCGCAGAGCATGGGCTCCTTTGCGTTCAAAACCAAGAGTAGAACCAACAATTTCGCGTAGTTGCCTGTAAGAAGACATATCAAGAATGTGGTAGGCACGGGCATCTTCAATGTCTCGACCAAGATAAGCAATTTTATCGGCAATTTTTACAATACAGCCTTCCCAGGTAAACGGTTGTGTAAGTCCGGGGCGTTTGATTGAATATAAATCTATGGCTTCTTCGCGTGGTTTTATGCCCTGCTGGTCAATTTCGCCGCAATGGCAGATTAAACCATCCCTTACGCCGTAGGTAAGATTGAGTGGTTGCTGAATGCCATTAGGGTCGGGGAGAGTTTCAATGTAATCTGCAAAAAAGAGGCTGTTTCGTTCATGCCAGAACTTTTTAGGTGCGTTGGTGCCTTCTTTTTGTTCCAGCAGCTTGTTCAGGCAGTTTTCCCCGTGATGACCAAAGGGTGCGTGCCCAATGTCGTGCCCAAGTGCAATTGCCGAAGTAAGCTGGTCGTTCAATCCTAAATACTTAGCAATAGTAGAAGCTACAGAAGCTACATGGCTTACATGCTCCATCCTCGTACAAATATGGTCGTTGTGAGGCGCAAAAAACACCTGAGTTTTGTGCTTCAGGCGGCGGTAAGCTTCACTGTGCAGAATCCTTGTATAATCACGCTCAAACTCCGAGCGTATATCATTATTCCGCGAATAAATTGGTATTTCTCTATGGATTGCATCCTTCCACTTCGGCGAATCTTCATTACAACACTGGTTTATAAAGGCATTTTTCATACCTTTTATAATAGCATAAAAAGATCGATTTTTCTAATCTTTATTTTTCCAGTTCCGATATTGTAAGTGAGGTAAAAAAAAATGACTTCTAATATCGGGAACATTGGTACTTTCTCTTACAGCAGCATGGTTTCAGCTGGGAAACTCTACGTTCCTGTAAGCAAGACAGCTCTGCTTTATTCTCACTTTGATCATGTTTCTGGAGTTGCCGCTGGTTCAGGACAGAACGGTGTTTCCATCAGCAAAATCAGGATTCTGAACTCTATAATTGAAAGGCTTTCTTCCATTAAAAATGAGCCAAAAGAATCAATTACTGATATTTCTGAAGAGCAGGCAGATGCTTTGATTAAGGTTTTTCAGCAGCAGATGCAGCAGGCAATTAAAAATCCGTATATTTTGAACGGCGCACAGCCAATGGCCGGCGAACTTTTCTCTTTCACAGCTTAATCAAACACTTTTTTACGCCACTCTTTCTCCAGCTCCTGCAGCGTAATCGTTTTAGAGCCTTCGGCAGCCGAATTGGTTGTAATGTTCTGCTTGATGTACGGTTCAATTACAGTATTCTGGTAGCTTTCCCATCGTGCCGGAAGATTCTGCGGAACCTTA
Source organism: Treponema sp. (assembly GCA_016290335.1). Next base: position 14,211 of record JAEETM010000073.1, read on the forward strand.
AGCATATTTTCTGGTGGAAGATTTGTAAAAAGCTGGGTGTAGTAGGCCGGAAGAATGTGTTCAGTTATATCACGAATAGAAGAAAATCCGCCCGAAATGCCAAAAAGCTCAGTGTTCAGCGTTAGCTTAGATTTTCGCTGCAGGATTTTCTGCTGATTTTCGGAATCAAAGAACCAGCGGATAAACTCTGTTGCGCCCGGCTGATTAGGACTATCCTTGTAAATGCCAAGCATTGTAAAGGAATCTTCTGCAGGAATAAACTGTCCGTCAGAAATCCAGCGGTAATCAATATCAATATCCTGATTTTTGAGTGTCTTAAAAAGACTGTCACTCGTTGTATACGCAAACAGCGTTCTTCCCGAAGTAACCTGCCTGTAATCCGGCATAAACAGATACTTAAACGTAAAATCCTGCTCAATTTGAGCCGAAGTGTTTTCTGTGGTAACCCAGTCGTTCAGCTGTTCAACCGTATATTTAAGTTTATCATCATTCCAGACAATCTGGCCTTTTTCATCACGGAAATTAACGCCATAAAGCTTTGTAGTAAGATAAAGGAAGTCGCTGTTTCCAAGGGGTGTAAAACCAATTCGTGTATATGTGCCGTTTTTTTTCTTTTTATTATAGGAAGAAGCGATTGTACGGATTTGTTCAAGATTGAGCGTGTAGTTATCGGTAATTAAATCCTTGTTGTAAGAAGAAAAAATGATTGCAGGAAGATTAAAGCTTACCGGCAGCAGGTACTGTGAATAATCAAGCTTTCCGGCTTCCAGAAGCTGAGGGTAAAAAATTGATGTAGTAAGGACTTTACGGTCAAAAAGATAATTTAAATCTTTAAAATATTTGATAGTATTATCTGTTCGCAGCCAGGAACCTACTATAATATCGGGTTTTAGCTCATCCTTTGCAGCTGGGAGCGAGGCGGCAGGATTTTCCTTATACACAAGAACTGCGTTTGTATCGGTGTGGGTACTGTTAAAAAACTCTATGTACTGCGCAAACTCACTGCAATTTGTCCAGATAACAACCCGGTGAGATGCTTCTTCTTTGCATGAAGTAATGAGAATGATTGATAAAAAAATCAGCAGAATCTGAAAAAGTGGAAAAATCCGGAAAAATCTTTTTTTACTTACCTTGTTCACAAATTACATAGCTCCAGCTACATTATAGATGCTTTCGTAAACCTCTTCAATCTTTTCTTCATCTATACTGGAGAATGCTACGCGTAAAGTGTTGCTGTCAATCTGAATAATTCCAATTCCTTTTTCGGCAAGAAGCTTTTTGCGGATATCTTCTGCGTTTCCGGTTTTTACATTAAAGCTCATAAAGTAGCCGGAATTGAAAGGAAGAGGAGTGAGAACTTCGGATTTATGTGTATTAACAAACTTTCTTACAGCATCGTAGCGGCGTTTAAGCATATTGCGAAGCTGTTTTTTCTGTTCGTTGTGTGCGGCGTCGTTGATTGCGTGGAGAACAAGTGCCTGCGATGGTGTTGATGAGCAGGAAACTGAAGAACGGATTGCTGCCATAAACTTTGTTGTAAGAGCTGTGTACTGAGCTTCTGTCATTCCTTTTGAAGCAAAGGTGATAAAGCCAGTTCTAAAGCCCCAGGCAAAATCTTCTTTTGTAGGACCGTCAGCCTTTATTGCAAGAATGTTTTCGTGCATATCGGCAAAGTAAGCAAAGAGAGACTGAGGTTCAATATCATCTTCGTAATTAAGACCAAAGTAAGCATCATCAGAAAGAACAAGAACCTTTGTGCCGCCTTCTGCAAGTTTTTTTACAATTTTACAGATTTCGGCAGCTTCTGTTTTAGTAGGGCTGTAGCCTGAAGGATTCTGCGGGAAGTTCAAAAGCACTCGAACTGAACCATATTTTTTTGCGTCTTCATTAACGGCGCGTTCAAAATCCTTAAGATTAAAATGACCGTTTTCAAAGCATTCAAACTGATGGAACTCGGCATTTCGGCGGGCACAAGTAATCAGCTCGTAGTTGTCCCAGCATGGATTAGCCGCAAGCAGAGGTTTGTCTGTATCTATGAACAAATCTGCGGTGTAAGAAAGAACTGCTGTAAGGCCTGGAACAAGAATCGGCAGAGAAAAAGTTTTATCCTTAAGAGAAGGATTTTTTTCTATGATTTTTTCTTTCCAGATTTTGCGGAGGTCAGGATTACCGGCTGTTTTTGCATAAGCAACAGTTTCGCGTGAATTAAAGTCCGGCATAGATTTTTTGTAAGTGTCCAGCTCAATTGGAGTTCCGTTTGCAACTGCCATACCAATTGTACCGTTAGCAAAGCTTGCAGATTTAGCAGCCTCGCCACCCTGAGCTATAATTCCATTAGGAAAATAGAGCCTTAATCCCATGTCCGAAAGCAGAGCACCTGCTGTTGTTCCGGAAAGTGTATTATTTAATTCTTTTGCCAATTCGTTTATCATCATACGCCCAATTATCATAAATTGTGCATAAAAAGTCAATAATATGCATAAAATTGAATAAAATGTGTATATTTATGCAAAAAAAATACTAGATAGTTTCAGCCCTTATTAAGCTTATTGTTTTGCTATTGTAAAATATCCATTTGTTATTATAATTAAAATAATTTATCAGGAGAGAAGAATTAAAAGGAGTTTTCTATGAGTTTTGATATTATGAAATTGCAGAATGGCAGCGATGTTCGTGGTGTAGCTGTTGAAGGTGTTGAAGGCGAGAATGTAAATCTTACAGACCACATTGCGTTGAAGATTGGATGCGCATTTGTAAGCTGGCTTTCTAAAAAAACTGGAAAAGCTGCAAAGGATCTTACAATTGGCCTTGGCCGTGATTCAAGGATTTCTGGTCCGGCACTCAGCAAGGCACTTATAGCTGGAATTGTAAGCACCGGTGCAAAGGTTGTTAACTGTAATATGGCAACAACTCCTGCAATGTTTATGTCTATTGTTTTTGACCAGACAAAATATGACGGCTCTGCAATGATTACGGCGAGTCATCTTCCTTTTAATAGAAATGGAATTAAGTTTTTTGATAAGGATGGCGGACTTGAACACGAAGATATTACCGACATCTTAAAAATTGCCGGCGAAGTTCCAGATGATTACGAAAAAGAAGCCGTTTGCAGCGTTTTTGATAATGAAGTTAAAGAGTTTGATTTGCTTTCGGTTTATGCAGAATACTTAAAAAATAAAATTGCTGATGGAATTGGAAAC
>JAEETM010000074.1 GCA_016290335.1 Treponema sp.
CACAACATTATCATCATTGGAAGAATCGAGGATATCTGCAATTTTATGAGACATAGTTTCAATCGGCATATTTCTGTTACCGGAGCCCAAAATCAGCATAATGAGTTCTTCATCGGTAGGGTAGCCGATTCCATATTCCAAAGTTTTTTCCCGCACATCGGGTTTATAATTTATAATTTCCACATATATATAATTGCAAAAATATGAAAAATTACGCGGTTTTTTGGGGGAAAAATTGAAAAAAAAAAGTAAAAAATTATTAAAAAAAATTTGACATAGTAAGATATAGGGGTTATCCTTTAGGTATATAAAGTGACACGTGTTGATAACACGAGGTTAAAAGTATATTAATAAAAGGGGAATCCTATGAAAAGAAAATGCCTGATTCTTTTATGCTTTGGAATCTTGGGTTACTGCTGTTCTTTGTTTGCTATGACACATCCGGCTGAGGAAGGAGTTAAACAGAATATCATTATTGAGCCGGTAGAAGGACTTTCTGAGGATTTTATGCGGGGAGTTGATATAAGCTCCTTGTATGAAATTGAGGCAAATGGCGGTAAGTATTATAACGCAAATCGAGAAGAAGAAGATTTATTCAAAATCCTTGCTGAGAATGGTGTAAACTGGGTACGTTTGCGAGTTTGGAATAATCCAAAAGATGGTGGCGGAAGCAACAATGTAGATATTGATGTAAAGCTTGCAGTTCGGGCAAAGCAGGCTGGACTTAAGCTTCTTGTAGACTTTCATTATTCAGATACCTGGGCCGATCCTGGAAAACAGCCAATGCCGGCTGAATGGAAAAAGCTTAATGAAAAACAACTGAATGCAGCGGTTGAAAAATATACAAAGGAATCTATTGAAGCGTTTATAAAAGCCGGAGCTCGCCCGGATGCTGTTCAGATTGGAAACGAGCTTAATAACGGTTTTATGTGGCCGCTTGGAAAAATATGGGGAAATGATGGTGAAAAGGTTGGCGGCTTTAAGGGCTTTACAGAGTTACTAAAATCTGCAGCTGCAGGTGTTCGTGCTGCTCAGGGAAATGGACAATTAATTAAAATCATCATTCATATTGCGGATGGTGGAAATAATGACTTATATCGAGCAGTTCTTGATCCTGTTACTAAAGCAAAGGTAGATTTTGATATTATCGGACTTTCCTTCTATACCTATTGGCACGGCTCTTGTACTGACTTAAAGCGAAATATGGCAGATCTTGCAAAACGTTATGGAAAAGAGATGGCTGTAATGGAGACAGCTTACGCATTTACAAAAGAAGATGGTGATGAGCAGGGTAATGTGTTTATGGTTTACTCTGGAGATAATGATGGTTATTTACCGTCGGTTCAGGGACAGGCTACTGCAGTTCGTGATGTTATTGAGACTGTAGCTAATATAAAAGGCGGTATTGGAGTTTTTTATTGGGAACCTGCCTGGATTCCGGTAGAAGGAGCTGGTCTTTCAAAAACAGAGGGTGATACTTGGGAAAACCAGTGTATGTTCGATTTTGAAGGACGGGCTCTTCCTTCTCTTGCAGTATGGAATCTTGTATACGGTAATGATAGAGGTGCTGTTTCTAATGTTTGGGGCGGTTCGGCAAAAAATGGTAGTGGTTTTATTCCTTATGATATGGCTGATCCGCTGAAGATTACTACAATGCCTGGAGTTGATCCTGTTCTTCCAAAAATGGTGAAGGTGGTTTATACAAACGATAAGGAAAACAATGTAATTGTTTCGTGGGAAAAGCACGATTGGGTAGCAGAAACAACACCACGTATTATGGAGATTTCGGCTGGACTTTCAGGTTCAAGCTATAGGGTTAAGGCAGAGATTGAAATCAGCTCTCGTATTAATCTTGTTGAAGATAATTCCTGGGAAAGCGGAAAACTTGGAAAATGGAAGCTCAACGGTTCAGATACTGCTTGTTATGTAGAGAATAACAAAAGCAATTCTCATACAGGAAAATGGACTTATAAGTATTGGCTCGGACAAGGCTTTAAATCTGTTCTTACACAGGATTTTAAAGGAATTGAAAACGGAACTTACGTTATGACTGTCTGGGCTATGGGCGGTGGCGGAGAAAATGATATAAGATTTTTTGCTGCTAATTATGACGGTAATAAAACACAGCTTTCTACACAAATTGTAAATACGGGCTGGCTTAATTGGAAGCAGTACAAGGTTGAGGCGCCTGTTACAAATCATCAGATTACAGTTGGTATTTATCTTGATACAAATGCAGGAAACTGGGGTAATTTTGATGACGTTGAGCTTTATCTTAAGGAAAACACTTCTGTTTCAGAAACAAGTCAGGAATGGGATGACAGCTTTACAGTAAATCTAAATACTGATTTTACAGATGAAATCTCTGATGAACCTGCAGCAGACGGTGCTAGTGGAAAAATGGCAAATGTTCTTCAGGGAATTTGGATTGAGGCAACAAGCAAGACGAATGCTATTATTCGCGATATTGCTACCGGAGAAAAAGCTGGTTGGGAGCTTGATAATCAGCATCTTCTCTCAAATGCTAACTGGTGGTTCTGGGGTGATATAAATAAAACCTTCCATCTTGATGCCGAAATTGGTGTATGGAAGTTTGACAGGACTCTTTATCAGGCTGACAGCTTTGCTGCAAATGTTCCTGTCGTAACCTGGGGAGATGGACTTCAGGGCTTGGGTACAATGTTTTTCAGTCCTATTTATAACTGGAATGATAATGGACTGGGTGCTTTTAATAAGCTTGGTTTTACAATCAGTTCTCCTTTTGTAAATGTAAAGGTTGGATACGGTGGGCTAAAGGAAAACGGAATGTCCGAGTTCACAGGAATCTATAATGTAATAGACCGATGGCTTGATGTTGGAAAAGGCTTTACAGAGATTTCAAACGGGAAGAAGTTACAGCGCTTTGGAGATGTAAAAGTAAATGCTATGGCAGCTTTATCTATGATGCGCGGAACTTACGGTATGTACGATATTCTTGATGTTAAGTTTGGTGAGGATTATCGTACTGTAGCAACCTTTGGAAGTAAAACTACAGCAGAGCAGCTTTTCTATTATAATTCAGATAATTTGAATGCAGCTTCACTTTATTTTATAGCAAATCCTGGTAGCATAAAGCTTGAAGCTCACGGACTTACAACGTTCGGAACTGGTCTTGATTACGGTGCTTCTACCTTAGCAGGAGCAGTCAGAGCAGGTTATTCTAATGATGTGCTTGAGGTTTCCGTAAAAGGAAGCTGGGCTGGGAAAAACGTTAATTCAGTCTGGGGCTCTGATGGTCAGATTTATGATGATATAAATGCAGATACTGTTACTGGTAAGGTTGATGTAAATTGGCAGCCAAAAGAGTTTATAGCAATAGGTCTTGATGAAACTATAACCTTCAATAATGTTGAAGCGCTTTCTGACGGATTAATGAACATTCGTACTCAACCAATTTTGGATTTTTATCTTGAACCGCTAGCAGGCTTTGACTTTACTGCTTCGACGTATGCAGTTATGAACTTTGACCGACTTGCAACTGCTACTTCTGTTAACCGCGATACGATTTTCAGCTTTAAGGAAGCTGGAATTGAGCTTACTGCAAAGGATATTTCTTATCGTCTTAAAAAGCTTGTTTTTGATTACGCACTCAGCTTTGATTTCCAGGATTGGAAAGACGGCAGCACTTATGATATAGGAGTGACTTATAATTCCTTTATGCTTTCTGCTGACGTGTCTGATAATCTGAATCTGCATGCAGGTACAGTTTTAAGAAATAAGAGTGAAAAGGATGCAGCCTTTGTTCCGCTCGGCTTTGCGCTTGGAGCTAAGTTTGCTTCAGTTCCTCTACCGGGAAGTCCTACCTTGTGGATGCATTTCTGCTATGGAATGAATCCTTATTCAGAAAATAATTACAGCCTTTATCGTGCCGATAACTGGATGAATAAGGCTCCTCACCGCACTTATTTATTGAACAGTCTGTATGAGGATTACACGACAAGCCAGATTGGAATAGGCTTTATTTGGAATATTCAGTAGGCAAGAATCAGAGAGGTAAAAAATGAAAGAAAAAATAAAAAAAGCTTTAACAGTACTAATTCTTATTTCGGCAGCCTTATTAATAAGTGCCTGTGCGGATGCGAATGGACTTCATAATCAGACTGCGGCAAAAATAACCTTTGTGTTTAAAAACTTTGGCAGCATAAGCGGCGATTACACAATTCCGGGAAACTTCAACAGCTGGGATAATTCTAAAAGCCTGATTAATATGAAGGACGGAAACGGACAATCAGAGCCAATAACAATTTCAAATGTAAATATTGAGTTTACTCTGATTCAGACAGGAGATTCCGGATGGTTACGGCCCTGGTATAGTGCAGGTGTTCTTGAAGGAAATGGGGTTGACCGTGGAACTGCCGGAAATCCTTATCAGAACTTTTATATTGATGCACTTGATTTAAATGCCGGCGAAATCACCCTGATAATTGACGGTTCTGACCTGATTGCAACTCCGGTTGTGCAGTAGATTTTACAGGAGGCTGAGAAAATGATAGAAAGAAAAACAGCAGATGTATATGCAAAAAAAATAGTTGAAATAATTAGCTTAAGTGTCATTCTGCTTGGATTTACGTTTTTTTGTACAGGTTGTGAGTATCTTCAGGGAACCTTAAGCACAGTTCAGCAGGAAAAGCTATTAGAGGCTACTGGTTCTCCGAGTTATGATTATAAGGTTTGGTATTATAATGGAATGAGTGGCGAGAATATGTCTTTGTCAGCAGATTCTTCAACCGATGAATATTTTTCACAGACACTTCGCATTAATTTTGGTCAGAAGGTTGCGCTAAAAGCCTACGCTCCTTCCGGTAAAATTATTGTGAATTATACAGATTCTGGTGGAAATAATATTTCAAAAACAATCTCTAAAATCAGTGGACGCTTGTCTCCTGATTACGAGTCCTACTACCTTGATATGTCTCCGGTTACAAAGCTTATTTCCGGGACTACAAGCTCTGCTACTGTTGATATTAAGCTGAGTGGTTTTGTCTGTGCGGCAGGTGAACAGAATGGACGTCCCCTTAAAGCCTTTGAGTATTCAAGTCTTCAGATTCGTCCTTTGTACAGTGCACTAAGCTTTGATTATTCTACTGTGGGCTTCTCCAAAAGCTCCAGCTTTAAGATTCCTATGAATGGTGCTTTTTCTCTTGCTGGTGGTTCTTATAAGGTTGTGGGAAAAGATGCTTCTTCAAAGGAGTATACATTTATAGTTTCGGCTGATAAAAATGCAATCTATCTTTCACCAGATTTTGTTACAGAGCCTGCAGATCAGACTTCTATGGTGCTTGAGCTTTCAGGTATTCTTGCAGATGGAGCAGGGGAAGCTTATTCTAAAAAAATAAAAGTCAGATTTCTAAAGCACCTTATTGTAATAGACGGATTTGAGGATTCAAATTGGGAAGCAGCGAATGTAGTTACTTCTGAAGATGCAAGTGGCGATGCTATGGCTTTGGGTGATGACGGTATTATGTATGCAACTTCTGCTGATATTACAAAGCTTTCTGTAGCAAATGATGATGATTATCTTTATCTTGCAATAAAAGGTGGACTTACTTCAAGTTGGGGAGACGGTTTTGCCCTGATGATTTCAAAGGATCATTCTTCAAATGTAGTATATACGGAAGGTTCAAAGAGCTTTAAGGTTTCTGACAGTCTTGGATTTGGACGAGATTCCCTGGCTCATGGAACACCTGATTTATATCTTTATCATAAGCCGCAGAATGAAATTCTTGGTGCCTGGGTAGAAAAAGGTACTTCCCCAGAGCTTTCTACAGAGGACATTTCTTCTTCGATTGAATGTGCAGTTGATTCTTCAGAAACCTTCATAGAATATGCAATTCCGCTTACTAAGCTTGCATCAGCAGGAATTAAAAATGGAGACCAAATCTTCCTTGGAGCTTTCTTCTCTGCTCACTGGGATGCAGGTATATTCGCAGCAGATGTAGTTCCAGATTCGCTAGTTTCTTCATCAAACGAAAGCCATAGCTCTGTGGTTTTAAACTTTAAGAATGGACTTGCATACACAGTAAAATAAAGAAGGAGACAAAGAATGAAAAAAAATATTTTTGTGGGCGGACTTTTTATAATGGCTATGATTTTTACAGCCTGTACTGATATACCATCTTATCCAGCAGATGGCAATAAGGTGCAATCCGGTTCTGTTACTTGTACAATCGATGGAACTACTGTAGTGATTAATCCAATAGAAGCAGAAATCCCGTCTGATTTTATGCGCGGTTTTGATTCTTCAGCAGACAGAGAAGCGGCAGTAGCTTATAAAAATACAGCTGCAAATAATTGCAGTATTTACCAGACACTTGCAGGTTTTGGTGTTAATTGGGTGCGCTTGAGAGTCTGGAATAATCCTCAAAGTGGAAATATTCCAAATGGAAATCCTGGTGGAAAGTCTGATAAAGCTGTTGTAATTGCTCAGTCTGTTGAAGCAAAAAGGGCAGGCTTGAAGGTGCTGCTTGATTTCCATTACAGCGATTATTGGGCTGACCCTGGAAAACAGGTTATCCCTGCTGATTGGCTTTCCTGCACGACCTCAGATGCAATGGCACAAAAGCTTTATGATTATACAAAGGAAGTGCTGGAAGCTCTGGAAGAAGCAGGCGCTGCTCCTAATATGATTCAGATTGGAAATGAAATAAGCTCTGGTCTGCTTAAGCATTCTGCAATTTCCGAAGCTTCTGACAACACTGTTTCTGTTACAGAAGCAGCGTCATCAGTTGCAGGAACATTTAGAAGTGCAAATTATTTCAAATATCTTAATGCTGGAATTACAGCTGCCCGCGAGGTTTGTCCTTCTGCAAAAATAATGCTTCACTTTACTGATGTGAACAGAAATTCGCCGCTTAATTTTTTGAGCAGCTTTAGTGATTTGGATTACGATATTGTAGGACTCTCCTGGTATTCTGAATGGGCAAGCCATGGTACACTGGAAAATCTAGGCTATCTAATATCAGGAATAAAGAAAAACTTCAATAAGGAAGTGGCAGTAGTTGAAACTAATGTTCATCACACTACCCAGGAAGGTGTACTTACAGCACAGCATAAAACAAATCTGACAAGTGCAGACGGAAAGCTTTATTCAGGAATTATTACTGATGCTTCAGGTAATATTGTTGCTTCGGTTCAGAATCAGGTGAATATCATTCGTGCTGTAATTGAAGTTACTGTAAAAAACGGTGGTTGCGGTGTGTTTGAATGGGGTGGAGAATATCTTGGCGCCTGGAACTCTATGTTTGCTGGTTCAGGTGTTCCTCTTCCAAGCCTTGCTGTGTTTGGAGTTCAGTGAGAGCTGTAGTAAAAGTAAAAAAAATCCCTTTTTCAAAAAAAGAATTTGACAGCATAGAAAAAGGGATTTATTATTAAAGAGTAATCAACACGTGTAAATTACATAAGTTGATAACATTTTTTTTTGAGGCATAATCAACACGTGTGGATAACGGAATCTTTATGAGCTTTAGTTCAGAGATTCCATAAATAGAAAACGTTAATCTTATTAGGAGGATTTTATGAAAAACGTTAAAAAATTAAGTTGGGGATTGCTGGCACTTTGTCTGGCATTCAGCATGTCTTTTATCGGCTGTAAAAAACCTACAGATGGTGATTCGCAGACACAAAAGGGTGAATCTGATCCAATTACAAATACAGATCCAGCGGTAAATCCAACCGACGATAAAGATGTTACTTCTATTGTTGATGGTGCCGAGGTAACAATTAAAGCTGGTGAAACAATAAAGGTAAAAGCTGATAATAAAATCGATTATGAGGCAGACTTACCAGAAGGTGTAACAGTTGAAAAGAAGGATGGTATTTTTACAATAAAGGTTGCAGAAGATGTAGCTGACGGACAGTTTAATCTTATTTTGTTTGCTGATGAAAATGATGACGGAATTAACGTAACTGTTAAAATCACAAATCCTATTTACTACTTAACTATAGCTTTGGATGATGAACTTGCGGCTAAGGCTGCAGGTGTTAGTGTTGCTTATGGTAATTCGGATACAGTTATTGAAACAATTGATGCAATTTATACTGCAGGTGAAAAAACAGCAATTGCAAAGCTTAAGAAAGAAAATGCTGACGAATGGGATTGGTTTTCTCCTGTAAAAGTAACAGTAAAAGATTCTAATGGTGAAGAAATAGTAATTGCGCAGTCTGTTTCATATTTCTGTTATTCTGCTTCCGAAGGTAACGGATATCTGGAAAATCGTACGATAAAGGCTGTTATGGGAGCTACAGAATTAAAATTTACAGTAACATTTGAAGGTTTTACTACAAAAGAAATATCTGGAATTGTTTATACTAAGGTTGAAAATGATTTTGATACAACTGGTGAAAATGCAAAATCAGCAGTAGCAACAGTTGCTGAAGATGGAAAGAGTGCAACATTTGTTGTAGAAAAAGCTTATACAAATGATAGCGGCTGGTTCCAGGTTAAGTTTGCTGATGTAGTTGCAAAGGATGCTGATGGAAAAGAAGTTACTATCACCAATAAAGACAATGCCTGGTTTGAATATAAAGAAGGAATGAATGGAAAGCTTTCTTATGTTGCTATTTCTACGGATGATTATAAGGAAACTTTATTGTCTGATGTAGCTTTACCAACTGATACTTCGCCGTCTTCTGTTGTTCTATTAAAATCTGATTTATCTATTCCTGAAGATGCAAAAGCATTTAAGCTTGTATATACAGCAGGAGAAAATGATATAGTAGGAACTTCAAGTTGGATTTCTATTTACAGTGACACAGATTGGTCAAATCAAACTAAGCTTGTTAATGCTTGGGTAGATGGATTTGATGCAGATGCAAAGACATTTACAGTTTACATTACAGACAGTGTAGCTGTAACTGCATTTAAAGCTTGTAATTTCTACATCGCAGCTGATTCAGCAGCTTATACAGGTAAAATTACAATTACTTACGCAAAATAAATCATAAGCAGGGGGCTTTTGCCCCCGAAATAATTTTTTTTTGAAAAAAAGTCAACGCGTGTAAACGAAATGTTGATTTATGGTGTATAATTTACGGGTAAAGAAAAAAAGAGGCAAAAAATGCGTAGATCAGATGAAAGTAAAAAAACAGTTACTCAGAATGACGTTGCAAAAGCTGCAGGTGTTACCCGTAGTATGGTTAGTTATGTCATTAGTGGAACTTCAGGACGTTCAGTTGCTCCTGAGACAAGGGAAAGAATTTTAAAAGTAATTAAGGAGATGGGGTATAGGCCGAATAAAGCCGCTCAGGCTTTGCAGCTTGGTGATGTAGCCTTTGCTTCAAAAAATATTGGAGTAGTGCTTCCTGATTCCTCTATTTTTTTACGACCCTTTTATACGGAGATTCTGGCAGGAATCTTTACTGCGGCTCACGAGCATAATTACAATGTAAAATTTATCAGATTTTTTGGTGAGCTTAAGGATCCTGTTTTATTTAATGAGCTTATTCATCCTGAATCTATAGGCTCTCTGGTTTTGGTTGCTGTAAATCAGGCAATAAAAACTGAAGAGGATGAGAAAATCATTGAAAAGATCCGGGAGTTAATAAAAAAGACTGTATGTGTGGAATGGAAAACTGATGGTCTGACAAGTGTTCTTTTTGACAGACAGGAAGCAGCTAAAAAAGCTACGGAATATCTTGTAAAAAAGGACTATTCAGATATTGCATATATCGGCGAGCATGACGAACGTGTTTTTGGTGTTCAGCAGGCTTTGCTTCAGCATAATTTAAATGCGGTTCAGCAGAACTTTTATCTTGCAGAAGGCTTTGACATGCAGACCGGCTATGATGGTATGAAGTCTATTTCGGAGAAAAGTGGAGGAACCTTTCCTCGTGCTCTTGTTTGCGGTTCAGATGAGGTTGCAGTTGGCGCAATGTGTTATTTGAATGAAAACGGAATCAGGATTCCAGAGGATGTAGCAATTATCAGTATAGATAATATTGAGCTTGCCGCATACGCAAATCCACCTCTGACGACAATAAATGTTCAGAAAAAAGCGATGGGATATCGTGCGGTGGAAATGATTATAAATGATTCTGTAGGGCAGGGAGATAAGGCAGTTTGCATCACTCTTCCTACAGAAATAATAGAAAGAAAATCGTGCTGATTTTTTGAATAAAAAATGTGTTCATACAGGAGGATTATGATGAACAAAAGAATTATTGCGGCTGTAGTTGCCGGTGCAGTTTTGTTGTCTTGTACCTATGCAAAAAAGGCTAAGACTCCAAAAAAGTCTAAAAAAGGAAAGGTTGTACTTACAGTTTGGGAATCAACAAATGGACCTGATGAGTTTATCAAAAAGGCTGGTGAAGCTTACACAAAAACTCATCCGAATGTAACAATCAAATATGTAAATGTTGAGCTTGGCGATGCAGTCACACAGATTGCCTTGGACGGACCTGCTGGAGTTGGTCCAGATTTGTTTGCTGCTCCTCATGACAGACTTGGTTCTTTGGTAAGCGGTGGGCACGTTCTTCCTACAGCAAATGCAGATTCAGTTCGTTCTGTAATCCTTGGTTCTTGTGCAAGTGCCCTCACTTACGAAGGAAAAATGTACGGTTATCCTGTATCAGCTGAAACCTACGCTCTTTTTTACAATAAAAACTTAATCAATGAAAAAGACGTTCCTACAACTTGGGAAGGCCTTGCTGAATGGTCAAAGAAATTCAATGCAAGTAATCCTGGTAAATATGGTTTTGTAATGGATGTCGGAAGCGGTTACTACACAATCGTATTTACAACAGCAGAAGGAAACAGACTTTTTGGTCCAAGTGGCACAGATACAACAAATACAAACATCAATTCAGCTGCATCAGTAAAGGGAATGAAGTTCTTCCAGAGTATGCGTTCAGCACTTGATGTACCAGCTGCAGATTTGGATACCTCTACTGCTGATGCCGCCTTCCAGTCTGGAACAGCTGCAATGCATATCACAGGACTTTGGAATGTTGTTCCATTTGAAGAGGCTGGAATCGATTTTGGTGTAACAACTCTTCCTGCTCTTCCTGGCGACAAAAATCCTTGTGCTTCATTCTCAGGAACACGTGCAATGTTTGTTTCTGCTTATTCAGATCATCCAGATGAAGCAAACGATTTTGCAGCATTCCTTCTTACTCCAGAAATGCAGAAGCTCCGTTTTGACTGCACAGGTACAGTTCCTTCAATTTCTGTAGAAGTTTCATCTCCATATCTTGAAGGCTTTATGAAGCAACTTCAGTTTGCATTCCCAATGCCATCTATTCCTGAAATGGGTATGTACTGGGAAGCTATGAATAATGCTTCAAAAAATATCTGGGACGGTGCAGATGTAAAAGCAGAACTTGATGCCTGCAATGCCGCTATTTTAGGTAAATAAATCTTAGGGGGAGGGGGATTCCTCTCCCCAATTGGAGTTTTTTATGAAAAACCTTCCTTCTGATGGAAGCGCAGAAAAAAAAGTAAAAATTTCGTCAGTTTGTTTTATGGGGCTGGCACATCTTTTATATTTGCGTGATTTTATAAAAGGTATATTTTTTGCAGTTTGCGAAATTGTTTTTTTAGCCTTTTCTCCTGCAATTGTTAAGAAAATAATTGATTTAATAACGCTTGGTTCTCCTCATCCAGAGCTACCAATTAAACAGCGCGACAATTCCATTTTTATGCTGATTGATGGAATACTTATTCTTGCGCTTGTAGCAATTTTTGTAATAGTTTACGTGCTTTCTGTAAAAAGTGCAAAAAAAGAATATAAGGATTACTGCCGTAAGGGGGATTTTGGCAGTCAAAAAGAACACTTGAATACAACACTTGGTAAATCCTTTCCAATTTTTGGACTGGCTCCAAGTTTTATTATAGTCATAATTTTTGTAGTTGTACCGCTCATCTTCTCTGTATGTGTGGCATTTACAAATTATTCAGATCCAAGTCATATTCCACCAAACAACACGGTAGACTGGGTAGGCTTTCAGAACTTTGTAGAACTTATGGGTGGACAAAACACCTGGTCAAAAGGCTTTCTTCGTGTAACTGGCTGGACCTTGATGTGGGCTGTACTTTCAACCTTTACCTGTTATTTCGGTGGCTTTATTGTTGCAGTACAACTTCGAGAAATCAACATAAAAATAGCTCCGTTATTCCGTTTTATCTTCATTCTGCCTTATGCAGTTCCATCTGTAGTAACAATGCTTGTATGGAAGAATCTTTTGAACGGAACCTTCGGAATAATAAATAGAACATTAATTACATTCGGTATAATAAGAAATCCAATCCCTTGGCTTGGTAGTCCGCACTTGGCTCAGTTTGTTTGTGTGCTTATAAACTTATGGGCAGGCTTCGGTTACTTTATGCTGCTGACAATGGGAACAATGACTGCAATCCCTCAGGATATGTATGAGGCTGCAAGAATTGATGGTGCCGGCAGGTTTCAGATTTTGAATAAGATAACACTTCCTCTTGTTCTTTATCAGACAATGCCACTTATTATTATGTCGTTTGCACATAATGTTAATAATTTCGGTGCAATTTTCTTCCTGACAGGTGGCGCTCCTACTGTGGCAGATAGTACCACAACGCTTGCAGGAAGCACCGATATTCTTGTTACCTGGATTTACAAGCTCACAATCACACTTATGAAATATAATTATGCTTCTGTGATTGCAGTAATGATTTTTATTGTTCTTGCTCCGTTTGCAATTTTCCAATTCAGACAGACAAGAGCTTATAAGGAAGGTGAAGTATGATGGATAAAACTCATGGTGAACATGTTTCTTTAACAGCTGCAGTAATATATATAATTTTTACTATAATTTCGTTTTTTGTAATCTATCCGCTCGTTTATGTTGTTAGTGCAGCATTTAGTCCTGGAAACAGTATTGCTTCTCTTAACATAATTCCTTTTGCCGATGGTTTCACTGCAAAGCATTTTGTACATTTGTTTAAAAATACAAATTACGGACTCTGGTTTATGAATACGCTTAAGATATCTCTCGCAACCTCAGTCCTTACAGTAGTAACCTCATCCTTGGGAGCCTATGTTTTTTCACGCTTTCATTTTACCTTTAAGAAATCTATGCTCATGTCACTGCTTATTCTGCAGATTTTCCCATCCTTTGTAGGAATGGTTGCAATATATGTTATTTTGTACAGAATTGGCGGACTTGATACTCTCTGGGGACTTGTACTCGTATATACAGCGGGAAATATTCCTTACAACACCTGGATGGTAAAAAATTATATGGATACAATCAGCAAGAATCTGGATGAGGCGGCAAGAATTGATGGCGCAGGTCATTTCAGGGTATTTACAACAATTACTTTGCCTGTTGCCCGACCTATAATCACTTTTTTAGGAATTACAAGCTTTACTGCTCCTTGGATGGATTATATCTTCCCAAAGATGGTTCTTCGCTCTGTAGAAAAACAGACACTTGCCCTCGGGTTATTTAGCTTTGTTTCAGATAAAAAGAATGAGTTTACAACTTTTTCGGCAGGTGCCTTAATTGTAGCAATCCCATTCGTAATTTTCTTTTTGATTACGCAAAAAACTCTGATTACAAGCTTTGGAAGTGCCGGAGTAAAAGAGTAGCCCAAAAATAAGGATTTTTTGAAATGTACAGTTTTGACAATATCAGTTTGAAGCAGGACAACAAGCGTTGGTTCCCTGTGATGGGAGAAATACACTATTCCCGATATCCGCACGAATACTGGCGCGAAAGCCTTTTGAAAATGAAGGCGGGCGGTGTGGATGTTGCCTCGACTTATGTAATCTGGATTCATCATGAGGAGATTGAAGACGAGTATGATTTTTCCGGTGACAGAGATTTAAGGTTGTTTGTTCAAACCTGCAAGGAATGTAAAATCAAGCTGTGGCTCAGAATAGGACCTTGGGTTCATGCTGAGGTTAGGAACGGCGGTTTCCCAGACTGGCTTTTAAAAAAGGATTTTAAAGTACGAACAAACGATGAACGCTATTTTGCCATTATTGAAAAATGGTACAAAAAAATATATGAGCAGGTACAAGGGCTTTTTTATTCAGATGCGGAGCCGGATAATCCAATAATCGGGGTTCAGATTGAAAATGAGTTTGGTCACTGTGGCGGTTTATATGATGAGAGCGGAGAAATCCATATGCAGCGGCTCACTAAAATGGCTAAAGAAATAGGATTTACAGTTCCATTTTATTCTGCAACTGGCTGGGGGGGAGCAAGAACCGGCGGGCTTATTCCAGTAATGGGTGGCTACTGTGATGCTCCTTGGGATCCTCGTACAACAGAAATTGAACCAAGCGGAAACTATATCTTTACTTATGAGCGTAATGACCATAATATCGGCAGCGACTTTGGACTTGGTGAAGGAATTACCTTTGCTCAAGAAAAGTTCCCCTACCTTACTGCAGAACTGGGTGGCGGACTCCAGATGACAAAGCATCGAAGAACAGTTGCAACGGCCAAGGATATAGGAGCTGTTTCCCTTGTAAAGATAGGAAGCGGAGTAAAGCTGCTTGGCTATTATATGTATCACGGTGGAACAAACCCAGATGGAAAGCTTACTTCTTTGGAAGAATCAAAAGCAACTGGTTCACTAAATGATTTGCCAGAAAAATCCTATGATTTTAATGCACCAGTTCGTGAATACGGGCAGCTTGCACCTGTTTATAAGGAGTTGAAGCTTCTGTTTTATTTTGTTCATGATTTTGGTTCAGAGCTTTGCGAATTACCAGCCTTAATTCCAGAAGACAATCCATTGAAACCTGAAAATCTTAGCGATTTACGTTACGCTTTTAGGACGGATGGAAAAAGAGGTTATGCTTTTATAAATAATTATGTACGGCTAAAAAAAATGCCGGTACATAAAAAAGTAGAGCTTAAGCTTCCTGACGAAAAGACAAGGCTTCCTCTTATGGATATTAATCCTGATGAATATTTTTTTGTTCCATTTAATATGTGCTTTGGTGGAGTGAAGATTCTTTCTGCCGAATGTTCACCTTTGTGTATGCTTCCTGATGGAACAGTTGTATTTTATGCAAGAGAGTATTCTGAACGGAAAAATGCTTTTTTCAACTTTGAGAAAGAAGAAGCCATGAAAAAAAATCCTTCTATAAAATACCTTGTGCTCAGTCGTGAAAATGCCCTAAATGCCTGGAAATTCAAAAATCATCTTATAATAAGCGAAAACCCTGTTATTCCTCAAACAAAAGCTTCTGCCTTAATAAGTGGACGTGGAGAATGTAGCTTTAGCGTTTATCCAGATTTTAATAAGGCACCCAATGGATTTGAAAAATGTGGAGTTGAGAATCTGAATCTTGCTGAGGATTTACCTCCTGTTGAGTTTTCAGTTTACAGAAGCACAAAAAAGATAGTTCAGCCTTATTCAAAGGAAATAAGCTTTAATCTTATACAGACTAGCGAAGATAAGAAATCCTATAAGCTGTCGCTTTCTAAGCTGGTTGACAGTTTTATTACCGAACAAAAACAAGCAGAGCTTAGTGATTGTTTTATAAAAATAAATTACCTTGGAGAATCTGCCCGTCTTTATGCATTGCAGAAGGGGAAAAAGGTGCTTATTGCCGATAATTATTTTTCTGGAACAGAATACACCTGGGAAATAGGTTTAAAACGCTTTATTAATACCGACATCTCCTTTGAAAATCTGGAGCTTGAGCTTTTTACCCTACATTCCAGTGATAAAATCTATTTTGAAAAACCAATTGATTTTACCGAAAAGAACTTATGCAGCCTTATATCTGTAAATACCGAATACGAATGGACTTTACTTCTTAAGGATTAAAACTCTAATGCAGAGAAAGGAAAGCAGTAAACAGTTGTTAAAAACGCTCTGATTTATTAAATTATAAGTATGAAATTATATACACGAAGTCAGTTGATTATATCCTTGTGTGCAGGTGTTGTGCTTACAGCTGGAATTACAGCATTTATTTGTTTGAAAGTTGCAAATGGTAAAAAAGAGGTTACGGGAAAGGAAGTTCAGGTTTCCGAAAACGAAAAGGCGCAGTCAGCAATATCAGCAGCAGAAGAAAGTGGTAAAAGCTTACAAACTGCACAGGCTGCCCAGACCGAAAATTATAATGATAACGAACTTACTCTTGCCGAGCTGGAGCAGAATCCGACGGTAATAATTCCGGTAAGCAGCGGCAACAATTCCTATACACAGGATGAAGTTCAAAATATAAACGTTTATTCCGCATGCAACGAGGCGGTTGTAAATATTAACACAAAGGTTATGGCCTACGACTGGTTCCTTGATCCTTACGTTCAGGATGGCGGTAGTGGTAGTGGTTCTATAATTGACAAGCGTGGTTATATTCTTACAAATGTTCACGTAATTCAAGGTGCTACAAAAATCTATGTTTCTTTGTTTGATGGAACTCAGTATGAAGCAGAAGTTGTCGGTCAGGACTTAGACAGCGATTTAGCTGTTATAAAGTTTACTCCGCCGGAAAACCTTGTCCTAAAAACAATTTCCTTTGGAGATTCAAGCAATCTTAAGGTTGGGCAAAAGGTAATTGCAATTGGAAATCCGTTTGGTATGGAAAGAACTATGACTACCGGTATTGTTTCGGGGCTTGGTCGTCCTATCCAAAACTCAAACAAGCGAATTATTCGAAATATGATTCAAACAGATACAGCAATTAATCCTGGAAACTCTGGTGGTCCTTTGCTGGATACAAATGGCAGAATGATTGGTATTAATACAATGATTATGTCCAATTCCGGAAGCTCTGCGGGTGTTGGTTTTGCAGTACCTTCTGAAACAGCTGTACGTGTAGTTTCTGATTTAATTAAATACGGAAAAGTTCAGCGTGGTAGTATTGATGCCGTAATCATCCAGCTGAACAAAAGAATTGCACAGTATGTAGGACTTGATATTTCAAGCGGTATTCTTGTATCAAAGGTAGAAAAGGGCGGAAATGCAGAAAAAGCCGGTCTTAAAGGCGGAACGGAAGCTGTTTATTACG
>JAEETM010000017.1 GCA_016290335.1 Treponema sp.
TTGTATTCTTCAGGGAAACAGCATTTACTATTTTATCCTGTGTGTTCTGAGTGCCAAACTCTGTCACCCAACTCTTACAGTCTCGTTCAATCCTTGTGTCCGGATTTTCCAACCACTTTTCTCCCAGAAATCCTTCACTTTTAAGCTGGCAGATTATAAGAGAAACTACAGCTTCTTCAATAAAAGATGATTCATCAAGGCTTTTCTTTTTACAGAAAACTTTATATTTTGTAATTATTTTTGTTAGCAGAGACTTACGGTCTGAATCATTTAACCCGTCGCGGGAAATACGCTGCTCTTTTGATGCAGAACGGTTTGCACGTGCAGTTAGTTTGTTTTTTGTATTTTGTTTGATTTCTTCTATATATAATGCAAATGCTGTGGCGGGATTTTTGGGTGCTTCCGGGGTGGGAGGAATCAACCCCTGTTTTTTCCAGTTTTCAAAAGTGGCGGGAACTATTCCAAGTGCAGAGCAAATATTTTTTTTGGAAAAAAGTTTGTCCGGCATAATTCACCCCTACACCTGGAAAAAAACTTCGGGCCAGGCCCGAAGTTTTTTGTTATTTCAGATTAATCATTGACTTATCATAATCTTTAGGCGGCACATATCCCATAAGCATCATCAAAGTTGCAGGCCAGCTGGAAATACCGAGGCCGTCGTTTAATTTTGCATTGTCGTATTCGCCTTTGTATTCTGGGTCGTAGATGATGCCTGGAACTGGGTTCAAGCTGTGCGAAGTTTTAGCTTTTGGTTCGCCATCTTTATCTTTCTTTACGCTGCCGTCTTTTCCGTGCTCGTACATATCGTCGCTGTTTCCGTGGTCAGCTGTAAGACAGAGAATACCACCGGCTTCTTCAATTGCAGCCTTAAGACGTCCAAGCTGTAAATCCATTCCTTCCATAGAACAAACAACAGCATTGAATACACCTGTATGTCCAACCATATCACCATTTGGATAGTTCAAACGGATGTGGTCATATTTACCGCTCTTAATTGCTTCAATTACTTTGTCTGTAATTTCTGCACACTTCATCCATGGGCGCTGCTCAAATGGAACAACATCACTTGGAACTTCAATGTAATCTTCAAGCTTTTCGTCAAACTTGCCCTGTTTGTTTCCGTTGAAGAAGTATGTTACGTGACCATATTTCTGTGTTTCAGAAATTGCAAGAAGCTTAACACCAGTTTTTGTAAGGTATTCACCCATTGTGCGGTCAATGCTAGGTGGGTTTACAAGATACTGTGCTGGAACGTGAGCATCGCCATCGTATTCCATCATTCCGGCATATTCAACAGCAGGAACGCGAACACGGTCAAATGGAAGATCTCCACCCTTTGGTGTTTCAAAAGCACGTGTCATTTCAAGAGCACGGTCACCGCGGAAGTTGAAGTAAATTACGCTGTCGCCGTCTTCAATTGTTCCAACAGGGTTTCCACTTGCATCAGCAATTACAAACTCGTGCATATCCTGATCAAGAACTCCAGGGATTTCTGCACGGTAAGTTTCGATTGCTTTTGTTGCACTTTCAAACTTGCGGCCTTCACCAAGAACGTGAGCCTTCCAGCCGCGCTCTACCATGCTCCAGTCTGCATTGTAGCGGTCCATAGTCATATACATTCGTCCACCACCGCTTGCAATTCTATAATCTACGCCTGCAAATCCGGCAAGGAACTCTTCAAGCGGAGTGATATAATTCAAGGCAGATGTCGGGTCAACATCACGACCATCAAGAAGTGCATGAACACGGAGCTTTTTTACACCTTCTTTAGAAGCCTGTGTAATCATTGCCTTAAGGTGGTCAATGTGAGAGTGAACGTTACCGTCAGAAACAAGACCAATAAAATGAAGTGTTCCGTTCTTGTCGTTTACATTCTTTACAAGCTTTTTCCAGGTGTCTGCAGCAAACATAGAACCGTTTGCAATTGATTCACCAACAAGCTTGGCACCCTGAGCAAAAACACGGCCACAACCCATTGCATTGTGACCAACCTCAGAGTTACCCATATCATCATCAGAAGGAAGACCAACTGCTGTTCCGTGAGCCTTAAGCTTTGTGTGAGGACAGTTTGCAGTAAACCAGTCCAAATACTTCATGCGGCTTGCCTTTACAGCATCACCTTCTTCATACTTTCCATATCCAACACCGTCCATAATCACAAGAACTACAGGACCACGGCGGCCTTTCCAGTTTGGATTTTTCTCCAAAACATGCATTGTGTCTGCCATATATACCTCTTATAAAATAATTACTTACTAGACGTCGCCATTTAGCAACGAATACGATATTTTACTGAGTTTTCTGGATTTTTACAATTAGTGCTTTTTTTAGTGCATTTTTCAAAATACTGGAATAAAATAATGTTATGGAAACTATCAAAAAGTCATTTATCAAAACAGTCATTATTTCTATGCTGGTTGCGGCTTTTGCAGGTTCAGTTTTTGCAGAAGACTCAAAGGCAAAGTATTATTCTGAATACCTTAAGCAACATCCTTTTGAATATGTGGAAACCAGTTTTCCATATAAAAGCAGGGAAAACATTACTGCTGAGTATTTAAAAGAAAAACAGGGCTACTACATTCAGAATCATAAGAGATTTTTTCAGAATCCAAACCGAGTTCCTTTTATTCTTAAGCTTTCAGAAAAGGATAATGTTTTTTCAATTTCGCAGATTGATGTACAGAAAGGAAAAGAAATAATCATCTCAAAAGCTGACCTTACACAAAAAGGAAATACATACGAGCATTCAGATTACAGGCTCGTAAAAGATGGTAATACACTTTTTATCTATTATGAAGGACCTGCACCAGAGCATTTTAATAAATACTGGACTACTAAATACCCATTTGTTTATCAGACAAGCTTAAAAGGACTTTTGGATTGCGTGCCTGTAATGAAAATGACTTCTGATTATCTTAAAAAGTACGAAGGCAGATATTATCTTGATTCTTATGTTATAAATCTGGAAGGTAATTCGTACAATTTTGACGGACCAAAAGACGAAATCAAAATCCATTATGATGAAAGCGTAAAGTCTCTTGTTTATGATGAACGAACCTTTACAGAAACCGATTTTGACATGCCGTTTTACTGGCTTTACGCAGAAGGTACTGGTTTTCACAAAAAAATACTTACTTTTGCAGAAAATGGAATACTTTGCTGTGATGTTTATGCTACTTCATCTTTGTATGATAATACATCCTATAAAAATGATTTGATTCTTTATTATGTAAAAGACCAGCCGGCAATTGAAAAGCCTGCCAGAATTACAACCACAAACCTGAGAATCCGTGATAAAGCAGACTTAAACAATAGTAAAAGCCTTGTTTCTGTAAAGGAAGGCTGCGAAGTTACGGTTACCGAAATTGGAAAACCAGATTACATAGACAGAATTATTGGCAACTGGGTTAAGGTTACTGTAAAAAAAGGCAGTTTGGATAAGGACGGAAAACCAATTCTTAAAGATATTACCGGTTGGTGCTTTGACGGATATTTAAAATAGAACCTTTACCCTACAGTTTTATGTGTTTTGAGTACTTACGCTTAAACTTTTTTACCAGCTTGAGCGTAAACTCCGGCCAGGGTTCCACTTTTGTTGCATGTTTTTTTACCTGAAAGGCATGTTCGGCACATAAAGCCATTGGAATATCAGAAATTGAATCGGAATAGAAATTATCTACCGTATTGTTTTCAAAATAATCCTTGGCGAGCATCTGGAGCGTTTTTTCTTTTGCATAACAGCTGTTTGTTTCAATTTCGCAGGTTTTAATGTCCATTTTTGTTGCAAGAAGATTTACACCAAGACGGTCGGTAATAGGTTTTAACAGGAACTCAGGAGAAGCAGAAATAATTAAATCATCACTTTTTTTCTGAGCCAGGTACCAGTCGGAAATATTTTTCTGATATTTATTCCAGAATCGCTCTATAAACCATTCTATATGGGGGACATCCTTTATAAAAGAGAAAATCTGTTCTTCCGTTTTTTTTAGCGATGAAAGATTGAGCACAAAAAGAAAACCGTTCCACAGAATCTTAAAACCGTATTTGAGCATCAGCAGGGGGTAACATCTGAAGCAATATCTGCAAAAAAGTACTGTGGAATTGGGATAAAAGATTGTTTTGTCAAAATCGTAAACATTCATACGCCATTTTTATTATACTCCAATTCTCACGGTAAAACAATTTTTTATATTTTTTTGTGTTTTTTTCTTTATTTTTTTTGTAATCAATAATGATTTTAATTATTTTCTTTACTAGAGCCTGATTGTTTACAACAAAATCGGTAAATATCGATAAAACAATTGGACTTTTGCACTTTTTATTCTATAATAGATATGTATTATTATAGAAAAAGTATTTTTAAAAGATAAGATGGAGTTTTTATGAGAAAAAGATCTTTTGTAGTTACACTTCTCCTCATTGCATTTACAAGCGCACTTTTTGCCGATGCTGCATCAGACAAGAGAAACAAGTTTATTGCAGCGGCCAAAACGTATCTTGGAATCCGTTATGTTTACGGAGGAACTACAAGAAGCGGTTTGGACTGTTCAGGCTTTGTAATGTGTGCCGCAAGAGATGTTGGAATTTCACTTCCACGTACCGCAGCCCAGATGTATTCTTCTGCTACAAGAATTACCGATGCAGAAAGACAGCCTGGCGATTTGATTTTCTTTAAAGATGGTTCAAATATTTCTCACGTAGCAATTTATCTTGGAAACAATAAGGTTATTCATTGTGTCAGTGATGGTCCAAATACTGGTGTAATTCAGTCTGACCTTTCAGAGCGATATTGGAAAGCCCATTATTTTGCACCTGGAAGAATTATTACTGCTTCTTCAGCTTTAAAAGAAACTACAACAACAACTACAACTTCTACACCTTCTTCAACTCCATCATCTACACCTAAGCCTTCTACTCCATCAAAGAAGAAAAAGAAGTATGCTGATTTCTATCTGAACTTTAACGGTTACTTTGACTGGAACTTCTTTACACCAACCCGCTTTGGTTTCCTGCCTAAGGGAGGAAGCTTACAGACTGAGTTCCAGCTTAATCTTTGGGATATAAACCCTGGTCTTATGGTTCGCTTTACTTATCCAATTCAGTACGACCAGCAGTTCTCTATGAAGAATATGTTCAACTGCTTTGAGCTGCCAATCTGTTTGACCTTGCATATAAATGATTACATTGCATTCTACACAGGTCCGGTTCTTTCTACTGATATTGTCTGCAAGGAACCACTCAGCCTGATTGATACAGAAAAGAAGATTGCAATTCCTGTATATGGTATTTTTGGAGTTTCGTTCCAGACTCCTAAGATTGATCTTGGCGGATGTGAACTTTCATTTGTTCAGGATATTTCTTATACATTCTTTATGGCTTATCAGGGCTACGAAAAGCTTACGTTCAAGGAAAATCTTGCAGCCGGTTTACAGTTCTCTACCGGTGTTTCTGTAAGCTTGCCGTTCTAAAAGGAAAGATTTTCGGATCAAGTCCGAAAATGACAAAGATAAGCACTGTTATAAAGGCAGTTTCTGTTCGTTCAGGACTGCCTTTTTTAATTTATCGTTTTCATAAATGAGTTTGAGTGAGAAAAATGGTGCTTTCTGGTCTATAAGCTTTAAGAAAATCTCGTCTCCCTGCCAGTGTGGAAGCTCGTTCATTTTGTCTTTTGGAATCCATTCAAGGACTCCTTCATCACAATTTTGAACTATATCCCCGCAGCAATCCGTATCTGCAAAATCATCGCTCCAGAAAAGATGCATAAGCTCGTAGTAGACGTCTTCTGCTGATTTGGAAACAAAGGTTACAATTCCACGGTATTCAACTTTTCCAAGTGTCAGGCCGGTTTCTTCCAGGACTTCGCGGCGTACACAGTCTTCCGGGGACTCACCTTCTTCGAACTTTCCGCCAATTCCAATCCATTTGTCGTGGTTGCAGTCGTTCTTTTTCTTAATTCGGTGAAGCATGAGGTAGCTGGAGTTTTTTTCAAGGTAGCATAAAGTTGTATTTATCATAATGGAACCCGGATTTTCATCATTAAATTTTAAACAACATCTTTATGTTCTCATCAACCTGAGCTGAAAGCTGTTCTGGAGTAATTTTACGGGCAGCGGCAATGTAGTTGTAGGTGTGTTCTACAAGAACCGGAGTGTTTACTGTACCACGGAACGGAACCGGAGCAAGGTACGGAGCATCTGTTTCGCAAAGGAAACGGTCTGATGGAACAAAATTAAGAAGTGCATTCATTTCTTCGAGTTTGCTTTTTTTAGTATAGGTGACTCCGCCGCCAAAAGCAATGTACCAGCCCAAATCTAAGAACTTGCGTGCTTCTTCTATGCCGTAGCTGTAGCAGTGGATTATTCCGTTATGATAGCCAACGTTTTTTATGCAGTCATAAGTATCTTCAAAACCGTCTCGGCTGTGGACAATAACCGGCAGATTCAATTTTTTGGCAAGCTCAAGCTGCATTTCGAACATTTCGCGCTCACCTTCGTAGGTTTTCTGATCAAAATCTTCTTCGCTGCGGCCATCAGCACCACTCGGATTCCAGTGATGGTCAATTCCGCATTCACCAATAGCAATTATTTTACGATTTAAAGTTTCCCGGTCCGGTTCACCTGCGGCAAGCTGAATTGACTGCTCAAGCTTTGCTACACACTCTTCGCGGTTATGAATAAAGTCAACTTCGGGCCATAATCCCGCTGAAAAATACATAAAGGAACGGACTTTATCTGCAATAAGAGGGTCTTTAATCTGCGCAATCAATGAATCAACAAATGATTCGCGTTCCAATAAATCATCTGGCTTTGTACCAATATCAAGACCAAAAAAACAGTTGCGCTCTGCCATTTTGGTGAGCACTTCAATACCATCGGCTCCCCTTTCCTGCACGAGCATCTTAAAATGAAAATGAGTATCGCTGAACATAGTTTTATTATATAGCGGAAGCTTTCGCTTTAACAATAGCAGGGCTTTTTTATCATACGTAAATAGTCTATAATTACCATTATGACAGACATTGGAAAGTTTTTAAGTGATGTTGAAAAATTAAAGAAGCACGATAGGCAGAATAACGGTGGAAAGCCGGATTATAACAGAATTGCAGATGATTTGAGGCGGCTTTTTGAACGCTCTACTTCCTGCCCGGGAGAATTGCCTGGTTCAATTTACGAATATTGGGAAAAACAGTACGTTTTTAACTCTCAGGATATTGCAGAAGAACCTTGCGGTGATAATCTTGGAAAGCTTGGCGCAATGCTTGCATTCCTTGATAATTCTGATGAAGACCAGGAGCTGATTTCTGCTGATGACTGGAAAGAAATTGGTTCCCTTGTTGGATACGAGGCTGAAGATTTACCGATTGATATTCTGCAGGAATTGATGGCTATACTTGTTTCTAAAGGGGCTTATTAATTTGACTGCGGAAAATCACGATTCTGGCAAAAACCTCTATACAAACTGCATTCAATGTCCCCGAAAATGTAAGATTAACCGTCTGGAAGGAAAAACGGGTTTTTGCCGCGAAACTTCTGATTTACGTATTGCTTTTGCAGGACTTCATTTTGGCGAAGAACCGCTTATAACTGTTTTTGGTGGCAGCGGAACAATTTTCTTTACTGGATGTACGCTTCGCTGTGCTTTCTGCCAGAATTATCAGATCAGTCAGGATGGATTGGGACGCACCGTAGATTCTGCTGAGTTTGCAGATATATGCTTAAAGCTGCAGGCTGCCGGAGCAGAAAACATAAATCTGGTTACAGGTAGTCATCATATACCAAAAATTGCGGAGTTTTTACGGACTGCACGGGATAAAGGCGTTACCATACCGTTTTGCTGGAACTCTTCTGCATACGAATCGGTAGAAATGCTTGAGCTTTTGCGCGGGCTTGTTACAATCTGGCTGCCAGACTTGAAAACACTTTCTTCATCCTTTGCAGGAAAGCTTTTTGCAGCCCCGGACTACCCTACTACCGCTACTACTGCAATCCGCTGGATGATTGAAAATAATCCGCTTGAAATAAAAAGCATTCCTGAACCACCGGATGCAAAGCCTGCTGAATGGGCAGAAGCCGGCCAACCGCGTGATAAAATGCTTTCCGGTGTGATTATCCGCCATCTTTTTATGCCGGGCCACTTTGAAGAAACTGCCGATGTACTTGGCTGGCTTAAGGAAAATGCAGACGGTCGTGCTATAATCTCACTTATGAATCAATATACACCAGTACCGTTTGAAGAAGATTCCGCACAGCTTTCTAACCGAAATAAAGCTCTTTCATCCATAGAAAACCGTCTTGTTACCACAGATGAAGACAACGATATCCGCGATTTAATAGAAGTTTACGATTTTGACTACCTTTTCTACCAGGAGCTCACCGACGACACAAGCTGGCTGCCAGATTTCCGAAAAGCGCAACCTTTCAGCAATAAGCTTGCAAGTCCCCTGTGGCATTGTTAGTCATTATTGCAGTAAAAATGGATGAATTATTCCTTTTTTCGTGATATAATCATAATGTTATGGCAGAAAAAAATAATTCAAAAAAGACAGGCACAGTCATTCCGCTGGGCGCACTATATACAAAAAACAATCCTTCCATTGGAGAGTTTCCAGACCTTATCCCCTTTGCTCAGTTCTGCAAAAAATCGGGGCTTTCAATAATTCAACTGCTGCCGGTGAATGATACAGGTACTCAAAGCTCGCCATACAGCGGACTTTCGGCTTTTGCGCTTCATCCTATCTATATCAGACTTTCGGATATTGATGATTTTAAACAAGTCTATAAGTCCGACAAAAGCTTTAAGGCTGAGTACGATTCTTTCTGCAAAAATGCTGCATACTCTTCTCGCTATGATTACGACTATATTCTGAACACAAAAAACACCCTGCTCAGAATGCTTTACGAAAACACCACAACCGGAAAAAGCGGCGAACCTACCCCTGCACTTTCCGCCTGGATAAAGGCAAATCCCTGGATAAAAACTTATGCCGTTTATAAAAACCTCAAATGGAAATATATGCAGGCAAGCTGGAAAAGCTGGCCAGACGAGGACCGCTGCAAAAGCCCGGAAGAAATAACAAAGCTCTGGAAGTCTAAGTCCTTAAAAAAAGACCACCTCTTCTACGCCTGGTGCCAGATGGTCGCCTCAGAACAATTCAGCAAAGCGGTCAGCGAAGTTCACAAACTTGGTCTCCTCCTCAAAGGCGACATGCCTATTTTAATGAACGAAGACTCCTGCGACACCTGGGCTTACCCGGAAGTCTTTAATCAGGAACTGAGGGCTGGTTCACCTGCCGATGGGGACAATCCTAAGGGGCAAAACTGGGGCTTTCCAACCTACAACTGGAAATATCTTAAAGAAAACGATTACAGCTGGTGGAAAGACCGCCTCAAAACCGCAGCAAACTACTACGATGCCTACCGCTTAGACCACATTCTGGGCTTTTTCCGCATCTGGGCAATTCCTGCTCAAGATTACAACGCCCTCAATGGGCACACGGAGCCCTATTCCAGCTTTAAAATCACAGATTTGTACGAGCTTGGCTTTGATGACAACAGAATCCGCTGGCTTTCGCAGCCTCATATTCCAACCAGTGCCATAGAAGACATCACCTGGAACCACGAGCTGGCACATAAAATCCTGCAAATCTTCTGTACCCGCATAAATGATGAAGAACTCTGGCTTTTTGATAAATCAATTACAGGCAGCAGGCAGCTTCAGAATTTTGATTTTGGAAAGCAGTATGATACAGACCAGTTCGATGATGAAAAAATCAAAGAGGTACTGGTAAGCTACTGGTCCAACCGCACACTTCTTGAAGTTGCAAAAAACAAGTTTATTCCCCTCTGGTGCTACAATCAGTCAACCTCCTGGGCAAGCTTAAACGAAGCCGAAAAAGCTGCCCTCACAAAACTATTTGACGGTCTTGAAAAAAAGAATCGCAAATTATGGCAAAAACAGGCTGATGAGATTTTCACCGCCCTTACAAAATCTGTAAAAATGACTCCTTGTGGCGAAGATTTAGGCGTCGGTATAAAATGCGTACCAGAAACTATGGAAAAACATAAAATCCTTGGACTCCGTGTTGTCCGCTGGTGTCGTGAATGGAACAAAGAGAGCAAGGAGGGACAGCCTTTCAGGCAACCTTTTATTCCCTTTGCTGATTACACACCTCTTTCTGTCACAACTACCTCAGTCCACGATTCATCAACCTTACGCCAGTGGTGGGACGAAGAAAAAGAAAGCGTAAAAGCCTTTATTTTTGCAAACGCAGATGCTTTTGGAATTGAAACAGGCCGGGAAACGGGACCCCTGTTCGCTGTAACATCCGAAGAAATTGAAGCCGAGGTTGAAGCCCTTGCAAAAGAAGCTTTCAGCCCCGAAATTGCAGAAAAAGTTCTTGCAGCTTCAGCCGGCTCGGCAAGTATCTGGTTTATTCCGCCGCTGCAGGATTTGCTTTACATGAAAAAAGAATGCTGGCTGGAAAATGCAAAGGATGAACGTATAAACATTCCGGGAACAGTTACAAAGTTCAACTGGACATACAGAATGCCGGTTTCTATAGAAGAATTAACTTCCGACAAAACATTGATAAATAGAATACAAAAAGTTTCGCAAAGATGATAGAATATAAATATAGAGGAGACAGAACATGAGACTTTCCTACAACGAATTCCATATTTCTAAAAAAGTGCGCGACTTATGCAGTTTTGACAAAGGGCTTTTTGCCTCCAGCGGAAATGTAATTTTTGCAAACATGAAAAATGTCCGCGCATTCCAGCTCCTCTTTAACGATTACATTCAGAATGTTACTGGTGATGAAAATAAAAAGCTGAGTGCAGGTCAGCTCAATGCAATGGGTTTGATTGACGAAATCCTTCATTATATCTGTATGCTTTACAGGCGCGACAAAGCCCCTTCATTTATGAAAGAAGCACTTGCAGAACTTGAAAAAGAATATACCCGCGAAGAAACAGACAGGCTCCTTCTCGACTTTATTAAAGAGTTTCCGCCGGTAGAAGTTTATCAGGAAAAATGTACTCCAGAAGAATACTTAAACAGGGATGCCCTTGATACCGGCACAAACGAAATGAGAAGCAACCGTGAGCAGACTCTTGAAGAAATGATTCTTCTTCATCTTGCCAACGAAAACCCTGCTTTCAAACCGTTTCTGCTTCTTTTCAGCGATAAAGAACTTTCTAAAAACAAGCTTTATGCAAAATCCTGGAAAACAATTCAAAAATATGCACTTACAAAACCGCTCTTTGGTCCGTTCAATCACGACCTTGTAAGCCTGCTCCGCGAACCTCAGCTTTTTGCCCCGGACAGTCTGAAAGGACAGCTTGATTATATTCAGAAATACTGGAGCGAGCTTGCAGGAACCTGGTTAAAATCTATTCTGCAGGGATTAGACACAATCAGCGAAGAAGAAAAAGCTGCCTGGCATGGTTTTGGTGGCGGCGATCTTCCTGATATGCAGCCTTATTCCTACGAAAACCTCATGAACGAATATGAACGCTACAGCCCGGACAGCGACTGGATGCCAAAAGTTATTCTTATGGCAAAAACTGTACTTGTCTGGCTGGACCAGCTTACAAAACAATATGGCTACCCTATCACCCGCCTGGACCAGATTCCAGATGCCGAACTCGACCGTCTGCGTGACGAAGGCTTTACAGGCTTGTGGCTTATTGGTCTTTGGGAAAGAAGTAAGGCAAGCCGCCGCATTAAGCAGATTTGCGGAAACCCTGAAGCTGCCGCAAGTGCTTACAGTTTATATGATTACGAAATTGCAGATAACATTGGCGGATGGAGTGCTTTGGAAAATCTCCGAGCTCGACTCTGGCAGAGAGGAATCCGACTTGCTTCCGATATGGTTCCAAATCACACAGGAATGGACGGCGAATGGGTTATAAACAAACCTGATTTATTCATTCAGCGCCGCGACCTTCCCTTCCCGCATTACACCTTCAACGGAGAAAATCTTTCGCAGGATTCCCGTGTAAGCATTTATCTAGAAGACCACTACTACAGCAAAAATGACTGCGCCGTAGTTTTTAAGCGAGTTGATAATCAGACTGGAGACACCCGCTACATCTATCACGGAAACGATGGAACAGGCCTACCTTGGAATGATACCGCTCAGATTGACTTTTTGAATCCGGCTGCACGAGAAGCTGTAATGCAGGAGATTCTCCACGTAGCACACAACTTCCCTATTATCCGTTTTGATGCGGCCATGGTTCTTGCAAAAAAATCTATCCGCCGCTTGTGGTACCCGGAACCTGGACACGGAGGCGATATTGCTACCCGCAGCGAAACAGGCTTGAGCACCCAGCAGTTTAATGATGCAATTCCAAATGAGTTCTGGCGCGAAGTTGTTGACCGAGTTGCAAAGGAATGCCCTGATACATTGCTTCTTGCCGAAGCTTTCTGGATGATGGAAGGCTATTTTGTTCGCACCCTTGGAATGCACCGCGTTTACAATTCTGCCTTTATGAACATGCTCAAAAAAGAGGAAAATCAGAAGTACCGCGAAACTGTAAAAAATACGATTATTTTTGACCCTCAAATCTTAAAGCGTTACGTAAACTTTATGAACAATCCTGATGAAGAAACTGCGATTGCTCAGTTTGGAGATGGCGACAAATATTTTGGTGTCTGCACGCTTATGATTACAATGCCTGGCCTGCCGATGTTTGGTCACGGACAGATTGAAGGCTTTACCGAAAAATACGGAATGGAATATACAAAGGCTTACAAGGATGAAAAGCCGAGTCAGTATCTTGTAGACCGCCATTGGAAGGAAATCTTCCCGCTGATGAAAAAGCGCTATCTTTTCAGTGATGTTGAAAACTTCCTCTTCTTTGATTTTGTACAGGATGGTCATGTAAACGAAAATGTGTTTGCCTACACTAACGGCGCCGGTAAAGAGCGGGTGCTTGTAGTTTACAATAACAAATACGACCGTGCTTACGGCTGGATTAAGGATTCTAACCAGTATGCTGTAAAAACAGGTAACGGTGATGAAATAAAGCTTGTAAGCCGCTCACTTGCAGAAGGCTTGAACCTCAACGGCGAAGACGACAAGTTCTTTATCTTCCAGGAAAACAAAAGCGGACTCTGGTTTATCCGTAAGTCAAAGGATATCTGCGAACAGGGAATGTTCATAATGCTCAACGGCTTTGAAGTTCAGGTATTTATGAATATTCATCAGGTAACAGATTCCGCTGACGGTCGTTACAGAATACTCTGCGACTTCCTTAACGGTGCCGGCTGCGAAGATATTGAAACAGCCTGGCAGGAGCTTATTTACAAAAAACTTTATGCATCTCTCAAGACATTTACAGAAAAAGCTGTTCTGCCTGTACTTAAAGCTTACGAAGCTGCAGCAAGTAAGGATGATGCAAAAACTAAAACAAAATCCACAGCGTTTATTACTGCGAAAAAGCTTAATGAGCTTGCAGCCGGATGTAAACAGGAAGCAGTTGATTTCTATAAAGAAGCATACAAGACTGCCGGCATTAAAGGCTCTGCAGATAAAGCTTATACAATGTTCAAAGCCCGTCTCAAGGCTGTTGTAAGCATTCTGAATGAAAAAGCTCCAAAGAAGCCTGCTGATTTGAACAAGGCTCTTGCAAAATGTATCGAGCTTCTGCCATTTGCAAAGCTTATGCTTTTAGGAAATGAAAATCTTGCATCAGTTCTTCTTGGCTGGACAATGACAGCAGATCTGGCAGAAAAAGGTTTTGCCAGCGAATGGAATCTTGGAAGAAAGTTCAACGAGTTCCTTGAGCAGGATTGCCGTGCACTGTTCCAGAAGTTCATGCTCCTTGCAAAATATGAAGATGGTTCAAAGCTGCCACAGAATAAAAAAGAGGTTGCACTTTCTATTGTTTCCCTTCTTACCGAAAACAAGCTTTCCGGCGCATTAAGCGGTGCCAACACATTCGACAATGTAAGATGGTTCAATAAAGAGATGATGGAAAACAGTCTGAATCAGATTGAACTGCTTATGCTTCTTGCAGCCCCTCAAACCAAAGTTCCTGAAGTATTCAAGCTTTTCAAACAAATCAACACCGCCCGAATCAAGTCCGCCTACAAGTGCGATTTGTTCTTAAAGCAGTTTGCTTTACCAAAGAAGAAGGAACCTGTAAAAAAGGCACCAGCAAAAAAGGCTACCACGAAGAAAGTGCCTGCAAAGAAAAAAACAGTAAAGAAGGCTGCAACTAAGAAAAAGTCTTAATCAGATTCTTAAGCTCATCCAGTGAAGAAATCACCGGCCTCTTAAGTATTACTGGCTTTAAGCTTTCCGCAATATTTTCAGGAATATCCGGAGTTTCACCAAGAACATGCCTGCAGTAATCAGCACTCAAAGCCGGATGAGTATGAGAAACCAGAACAAAGGTTCCGTCATCATTCATAATCTCATCCTTGTTTTCCAGAATTGTTGCATAGCTTCCTGCAGTTTCTGGGGCAGCCATCACTCCATAATTTATGAATAATTCTTTTGCAGCTTTTTCACGCTTGCGTTCAGAAACCTCACACGGATAAACAAAGCTTCGAATCATCAGCTCATTCTTTCCAAAGAAGGATTCAAGCCGTTCAATGTTAGCCGGATTCACAGGGTTTACTTCTCCCCGCTTATCCATACCGACATAAGAATCAAGCACAACAGGATTTCCCTTTGCATCTGCACAGAGAGCCGGAGTTGCAGGAATATAAAAACCGTTCAAAGGAAGTGCAAAACGCCAGCTGTAAAGCCCTGCAACTAAAGTAGAATAATTTCCTGCATCAAGAGCGTAATAAATATCGCCGTGAACTTTTTCCTTAATCTGGGCAAACGCATACGGAAAGTAAAAAATCTGAGACATAAGGCGGCACACGTTTGTAGTATTAGCAAGCGTAAGGTCGTAGCGGTCAACAAAATCATCATCAGAAAAAAGCTCGCGGATTGTGTTTTTAATCTGCTTTTCAGTGCCTTCCATTTCTACAGGAAGAATGTTGCCACCGTTCCAGATGTAATCTTCATCACTTAAACCGCGGACCGTCCCCTTTTCGTAAAGCATAACAGCCTTAATGTTCTTTTTGCCACGCAGAACCTTTGCAAGCAGAGCTCCAAGCTCACCGTGAGTAAAATCGACAAAAACAGATTTTTTGCCAAGAAGCTCATTTGTTGTCTCAAGGTAAGAACAGAGATAGCTTACACCAAAATCTCGGTGACAGCCTGTATAGCCATGGTAAAGCTCCAGATGAAACAGATTTTCATCCAGCTGAGTGATTACCGGGCTAAAGGGAAAGGCAGAGGTTGCTATTGTTTCACAAATGATTGGAGAAAACTCATCCTGTATAAATGCAGAAGTAAGAGTTCCGGCAATTGAAGTAAAAGTGGTATTTTTATCTATATAGTAAATCCAGCGGCGTAAATCCTCAAAGGAAGAGGAAGACGGAACATAAACTCCACCATCTTCTGGGAGAGATTTTAAAACCGCCTGAGAAAAAGGAACCGCAAGATTATTATTTCTTGTACTAGTAAATATCATAGTTCACTAGTATATCAACTTTTTCAGCCTTCTTCTATTCCTGGAATGAGTTTTTTAAGCTTATCCATAAACTGTTTACCGGTAACGCCTTCCCGTAGACAGGCGAACATACAGTTATCGCCGGCAACAGTTCCAAGAATCTCGTTGAGGTTAAGATTGTCGATTGCATTACATACAGTATTTGCGTGACCAGGGAAGGTTTTTATTACTACGATGTTGCCGCTCCAGTCTATGCTGATATAACCGCGAAGAAAATCCTGAACATAAATTGCTTCAGATTCACCTGCGTCATCTTCGCCCGGGAGATCGTACATATAACCGGATTTTCCATCAGGTACCTTGCCAACTTTGAGCAGCTTGAGATCACGGCTTAAAGTAGCCTGAGTAACGTCAAAGCCTTCTTTTTGCAGGAGATTAAGCAAATCGTCCTGACTTTCGATTGTATTGTTTTTGATGAGATTTTTGATTGCTTTTAAGCGTGCTTTGCGTTCTTTCATATTGTATAAATATACAATTTTTATGCATTTTTAACAAGTACAAGGGCGGAGACTTTTGCTTTTACTATATGACAGCTTTTTCCGTCTCCGCCGTAAGTTTTGCAAGGCAAAACTTACCACTGAAAGAGTTTATACAAAAAGATTACTAAAACTACGACAGAGACTTTTTTACTATATCAGCAAACCGGCATAGGCTTTGAGGGCGCCGTCCATCTGGCCGCTGAGAACAGTTTTTGCAAGCTTCTTTCCAAGCTGTACGCCTTCCTGGTCAAAAGAGTTTACATTCCAGATAAAGCCCTGGAACATAACCTTGTTTTCGTAATGAGCAAGGAGTGCGCCAAGAGATTCAGGAGTAAGCTGGTCGCCGTAAATAAGGCTGCTTGGTCGGTTACCGGCAAAAGCCTTGTTAGGATTTTCATCCTGTTTTCCACATGCAAAGGCAACTATCTGAGCTGTTACGTTAGCGCAAAGCTTAACCTGGCTTGTTGAATCTTCAATTACAACATCATCACCTGTCTGATTTTTCTTAAAGGCAATAAACTGGAGAGGAATAATGTCTGTTCCCTGGTGGAGCAGCTGGTAGAAGGAGTGCTGACCGTTTGTTCCAGGTTCACCAAAAATTACAGGACCTGTAAGATAACCGAGAGGTTTTCCATCTCGGTTTACTGATTTTCCATTTGATTCCATATCAAGCTGCTGCAAGTGGGCTGGGAAGCGGCTTAAAGCCTGCGAATATGGAAGAATTGCTGTAGCAGGATAATCCTGAACATTACGCTCGTAAACACCGATAAGGGCATCCATCAATGCAGGGTTCTTTGAAACATCTTCATTCAAAGCAAGCTTATCTTCTTCTGCTGCACCATTTAAGAAGCGCTGGAAAACATCTGCACCAAAAGCAAGGCTGAGCACTGCTCCACCAACACCAGAAGTAGAAGAATATCGGCCACCAATGTAATCATCCATATAGAAAGCAGCCATATAATCCGGGTTATGAGCAAGTGGAGAAGTTTCGCTTGTTACGGCAATCATGTGCTTACTTGAATCGCAGCCGGCTTTTTTAATAAAGTCTTTTACAAAGCTTTCGTTTGTGAGGGTTTCCAAAGTTGTTCCAGATTTTGAAACAAGAATAAAGATTGTCTTAGAAATATCGAGTGATTTACAAACTGATGAAGCATCGTCAGGGTCTACGTTTGAGATAAAGTGAGCTTCCATTTTGAAGGTATTGTTCTTCTTTGCCCAGTTTTCAAGTGCAAGATACATTGCACGTGGGCCTAAATCTGAACCGCCAATACCAATCTGGCAAACAGTTGTGTATTTTTCGCCTTTTTCGTTTACAAGCTTGCCTGAATGAACATCATTTGCAAAATCAGCAATGCGTTTTACTTCATTTTTATAAAAATCACGCTTATTTACGCCGTCTGCAACTACATCTTTTCCAAGCTGACCGCGTGTAAGCTGATGAAGAACCATTCTCTTTTCACCAGTATTGATTACTTCGCCATCAAGCAGAGCCTTGTATTTGTCGATAAGCTGCTGTTCAGAAGCAAGCTCTGTAAAAGTCTTGATAATCTGTTCGTTTACCTGTTTTGCGGCATAGTTATAAGTCAATCCGCCGCCCATTTTAATAGAATATTTTGCGATTCTGTCTGCTGCACTTGCTCCAGAAAGTTCATCTTTTACAGAAACCATACCTTTAAGAGAAAGCAGTTTCTTCCATGAAGAAAGAGTATCTGCATTAGCCCAAGTAATCATAAATTGCCTCGATATATAATTGATTAAGTTTGTATGGTGGAAATCACCGATGTTTAATATATATAGAAAACAAGATTATTTCAATGCATAATTCATAATGCATAATGCATAATGCATAATTAAGAATGATGATTTTTTATTATGAATTATGCATTCTTAATTATGAATTATCATTTATTCACTTGACAAATTCGGAAAGTCGAAATAACATTAACTTATGGATTTGAGAACAGTATTAACAACAGACACAGTGAACCTTCATCTGAAAGGCACAACTAAAGAAGAAATTGTAGATGAGATGCTTGATATTTTATTCAAAGCAGGCAAAGTAACGGACAAGGCAGCCGCTCGCGAATGCGTTTTGGACCGCGAACGAAAAATGTCCACAGGTATGAAACACGGAATCGCTATTCCTCACGGAAAAACAGATACAGTTACTGATTTAGTGGCTTGTATCGGAATTTCTGATAATCCTGTAGATTTTGACTCCCTTGATCAGGAACCTTGCAGAATCTTCGTGATGACTCTTTCTCCAGTAAATAAGACAGGGCCACACCTTCAGTTCCTTGCAGAGGTTAGTTTGCTGTTTAAGAGCCCTGAAAAACGTCAGGAAATACTTAACACACACGACAAGGCTGAAGTCATTAAGATTCTTACTGAATAGTTTTACCGTGAACAATAAGTATATGACTTTTTCATTATAAACCGGCTTAACAGTCGGTTTATTTTTTTTGATTTTAAAGGAACTAAAATGAAACTTTCACCTCTTTTTTATGTAAAAAATAACCAGCTTTACAAAATTGCTGATGATTCCATTGTTGAACTTAAAGACTTACCTTGTCTTTCTGCAAAAGCCCTCACCTATAACACAAATCCATATTTTTTTATAGAGATTCCCTGGAGTCTTGTTGAAATTGAAAGTGAACTTTATAACGAAGACTTTCTTGCAGGCCTGCGTGATTTTCTGAAAAAGTTTGA
Source organism: Treponema sp. (assembly GCA_016290335.1). The sequence goes on from JAEETM010000017.1 coordinate 18,767, forward strand.
AGAAAAAGATCAGTTCGCCATAATCAGGCCGGTTGCAGACAAAGCTCTTGCTTCGGAAGATGAAGTTGAAGCTTTTATTGCGGCTTTCAATCACACGGCAAGAAGAATAAAGGACTGCACAAGCCTGATTGGTATGGAGCTTTCAAAGGAATTGCTTACAAAAGGGTTTTGCGAAGGTTCTCCTGCCACAGCATTTATGGAAACTCTTGCAATAAAGCATGACCATTATCTTTATTTTGCAAAGAAAGAAAATTGCCCGGCAGAGGCAGATAAAGCGATTTCTGCAGAATTACCACTTGTAATTTATTAGTATCATACCGATATTAAACTGTACTATTTGCGAAATACCGCAAGGTTTTCAACAATTTTCTTAGTAATATTATAATTTTCTCATAAAAGTAAGAAAAAATGCATTTTTTCATTAAAAAAGTATTGATTGTTTTTTAGCTTTGTGGCATTATACCGATGTGCTTAAAACTGTGTGGCTCAAACATCGTGTCGCAGGAATTAAACATTGTATTAGAAAAGTGAGGATAATTAAAGAAAATGACCAATAGAACCCAGCAAACTAGTTTTGTAAGTTCCTGTCTTATCCTCAGCATACTTTTCTTGTTCACAGCCGCTGTTGCACTTGCAGTTTATTTCGTTTGCCCGGTGGATAAGGCCAACAAAGCTCCAATTGTTGAAGTTGCACAAGTAGAGGAAGATACAGCACCTGAAGTTGAAAAAGCTGCTGATTTTGAGTTTGAAATCTCAGAAGCTTTTCAGGAATATCTTGCAGATATTTCCTACTTCAATCTGAGCGACAAATCAGATACTGGTCTTACCTACTACCGTCAGTCAGCATCAAGAGCTACAGTAGAATGGTTTTATACACATATAACAGGCAGCAGGGATATTGCTCAGGCAATCCTTACAGAAGCCGATAACAATGACATTCCGCTTTCGCTTGCGTTTGCACTTGCTTACACCGAAAGCAGATATAATACAAAGGCTGTTCACAAGAACACAAACAGCACTTATGACCGCGGTTTGTTCCAGCTGAACAGCAATACATTTACAAAGCTGACAGAAGCAGATTTTTTTGATCCTTTTATCAGCGCAAAATATGGTATGTCGCACCTTAGATTTTGCTTGAACACAGCAGGAAACGAGGTTTCTGCCCTTGCTATGTACAATGCCGGTACCAACAGAGTCCGCTCAAATAGTACACCGCAGACAACCTTGAACTATGTTGGAAACATAATGGCATACCAGAAAATGCTCGACAACCTTTTTACACAGGAAGTCGTAAGTTATTTTGAAAACGATTTCGTACAGGGAATCACAGTAGCATATAACGCTGCTGACAAACAGTAATAACCTGGAAGTGTCCGGCTCCATATTTGGACTACGGCTTTCCAAAATAATTTAGCCTCCTAATTTTTTAAGAGGAACCGGTTTTTGTTAGTTTTTCTCCGGTTCCTCTTTTTTTTGTCTTTACAGATTTTTACCGCCGGTCCCCCTTGTTTTACTGTTAATTCTTTAACAGTATTTGCAATTTTTCCCGTTTTTTGGTAGATTTTTGATGTAAAATGCAGTTTTGGGCTTGAAAATCCATTCCCACATACAAGGAGAACCCGTATAATGAACTCACAAGTTGTAATTCCAGAAGCAACCAGAAAAAGAATGCTTCTTCTACTGGATTTACTTGATTCCTATTCAAGGACAGGATCTGGTGAAGCAAATGCAAATGCGAAAATCACTTCGGCAAAAATAAGTGAACTTACAGGCTGGAAGGATTCGCTCATAAGGCATGATCTTTGGCTGCTTGGCTACAACAAGGGGATTTCAAACGGGTACCAGACGGTTGATTTGCGAAAGGCAATAAACCAGGCACTCGGGCTTGAAACAGAGACAAAAAACTGCTGCATTGTGGGACTTGGTCGTCTTGGAGCGGCTCTGCTTGATGAAAAGCTTACAGAGGATACACCTTTTGTTATAAAAGCCGGCTTTGATTCAAACGTGAATAGAGTTGAAATCTTGCGGTCAAACTTTCCACTCTACCCTGCGCACGACATGAACTGGGTGATTAAACAGGAGAAGATTTCTCTTGCTGTTCTTACAGTTGCCGATAAGGATGCACAGGTAATGGCTGAAAGGCTTATTAACGCAGGTATTTTAGGGATTGTAAATATGACAAAGGTTGTATTAAAGGTCCCAACGAATATTATGGTTGAGAATTTATCTATAATAGATGCATTGAAATTAATAACAAGGGAATAGCAGATAGCAAATAAGGAATGGTAAAGCAGGGCGTTGCGAGGGGGAGACTTCCCCCACTCACTACTATCCTCTATTTACTATCCTCTATTCACTAACAAAAAAAGACAAAGGGGTCGATTATGGCAAGAGTCTACAATTTTAGTGCGGGTCCTAGCTGCCTGCCGGAAGAGGTTTTAAAAGAATGTGCTGCTGAGATGCTTGAATATGGAACAACAGGCCAGAGTGTTATGGAAATGAGCCACCGTTCAAAGGCTTATGAACCAATCATTGCTGATGCTGAAGCTATGGTACGCAAATTGATGAATGTACCTGATAACTACAAGGTACTTTTTGTACAGGGCGGCGGTTCTACACAGTTTGCCATGGTTGCAGAAAATCTTGGTATTAAGAACAAGAAGGCTGCTTATATTGAAACTGGTGTTTGGGCAAAGAAGGCTGCTGCCGAAGCTAAAAAGCTTGGTATTGAAGTTGATGTAATTGCAAGCAGCAAGGACAAGAACTATTCTTATATTCCACGCGTTGAAAAAATCACTGGCGATTATGATTACGCTTACATCTGTTTGAACAATACAATTATGGGAACTCACTACGAGTACATTCCTGATACTGGAAACATTCCTCTTGTTGCTGATATTTCTTCCTGCGTTTTGAGCGAACCACTTGATGTTACAAAGTTCGGCCTGCTTTTTGCCGGTGCACAGAAAAACCTTGCTCCTGCAGGTGTTACACTTGTAATTATCCGCGAAGATTTGATTCCTGAAGTTGAAAACTGTCTTCCTGGCACACCAACAATGCTTGCTTATAAAACACACGCCGATAACGGAAGCATGTATAATACACCTCCTTGCTATACAATCTACGTACTTGGAAAAGTTCTTCACTGGATTGAAGCTAACGGTGGAGCTGCCGGAATGCTCAAACGCAACAAGGAAAAGGCTGATTATCTTTACAACTATCTTGATAGCAACGAAGGCAACTTCTATCACGCAACTGCTGCTGTTGGAAGCCGCTCTTTAATGAACGTTCCTTTCCTTACAAAATATTCTAATCACGCTGCTGATGATGAGGCCGCTGCTGCAAAGGAAAAAGAAATCAATGATAAGTTTGTAAAGGAAGCTGCTGCTGCAGGTCTGGTAAACCTTAAAGGTCACAGACTTGTTGGTGGTATGCGTGCAAGTATTTACAATGCCATGACACTTGATGGTGTAAAAGCACTTGTTGAGTTTATGAAAAAGTTTGCTAAAGAAAACTAGGAGATTACGATGAGTTTTAAAATTCAGACATTAAATAAAATTGCTACAGTTGGATTAAACCAGCTTGACCGTGATAATTACGAAATTGCTACAGACATCAATAACCCTGATGCAATTCTGGTTCGTTCTGCAGATATGCACGAAATGAAGCTTTCTGATAACGTAAAGGCTGTTGCCCGCGCTGGTGCCGGTACTAACAATATCCCAATTCCTGAACTTACAGAAAAAGGTGTTGTAGTTTTCAATACTCCAGGAGCAAACGCTAACGCTGTAAAAGAGCTTGTTATGCTTGCCTTACTGCTTTCCAGCCGTCCTGTTATTGACGCTAACAAATGGGTAAAGGGGCTTGCCGGAAAAGGTGATGAAATCCCTGACCTTGCAGAAAAAGGAAAGAGCCAGTTTGTTGGTCCTGAATTGATGGGAAAAACTCTTGGTGTAATTGGTCTTGGAGCAATTGGTGATATGGTTGCTAACCTTGCCCTTCACTTTGGTATGGAAGTTATCGGTTACGATCCATTCCTTTCTGTAAACTCTGCTTTGAAGCTCGACAAAAAAGTTAAGATTGCAGAAACTTTGGACAGCCTTTACGCAAAATGCGATTACATCACTATCCACGTTCCACAGACAAACGATACAAAAGGAATGATAAACGCAGCTGCAATCAGAAATATGAAAGATGGTGTACGCATCATCAACATTGCACGCGGCGGACTTGTAAACAATGCTGATATTATCGCAGCTTTGGACAGCGGAAAAGTTTCTGCTTTGATTACAGACTTTGCTGCAGAAGAATTACTCAACCATCCAAAGGTTGTTTGTATGCCACACCTTGGAGCTTCAACTCCAGAAGCAGAAGACAACTGTGCCGTTATGGCAGCTGCTCAGCTTAAGGACTTCCTTGAGTTCGGTAATATCGTAAACTCTGTAAACTTCCCAAAAACTGTTACAGACAACCCAATCCCAGCAGGCGGAACTCGTCTTTGCATCAGCCACAAAAACATTCCTGATACAATCTCTAAGTTCACAACAATCCTTGGTGAAGCAAAACTCAACATTGCCAGCTTCATCAACCAGGCCCGCGGCGACGTAGCTTACAACATCATCGACGTTGACGGTGTAGTAACCGACGACATCATCGAAAAGCTCAAGGCTTGTGATACAGTAAATAGAGTTAGACCTATTTTTGCATAGAGTGTCATTCCCGTGCTTGACACGGGAATCTTTCTTAAATGAAAAAAGCCATTCATCACAATTGTGCTGAATGGCTTTTTTTTCTTTCTATTGCATTTTCTTCCTAATTATAAAGAACATAAAAAACTTTAAGAAATTTTAGATCATTCGACGACCACAATTGGCTCCAGATAAAGCACAATAATATCATCACAATACAAAAGCACGTGGTGATTTTTTTTATAAAACTATATTTTTCAGCAAATAAGATAAATTCGTGATATAATTAATTTTATTCAAACATTAAGGAGTATTCAGAAAAATGGGAGTTCGTTTTCAAAGGAGAATAACACTTTGCAAAGGTGTTCATCTTAATGTATCAAAATCAGGAGTCGGTATTTCTTTAGGAATGAGAGGAGCCTCAATTTCTGCAGGTCCAAGAGGTCAATATGTAAATTTAGGAATCCCCGGAACAGGACTTGCCTACAGGCAAAAGGTTGGAGATAATACATCAGATTCATCTGATTCTGTAAATGAATCAAATATTAGAAATTCTAATTATATTGAAGGTTCTTCCATAAATATAAAAATAGATAAAGATGGCAAAGAGTTTGCTTATCTGACTGCTCCTGACGGAACTCCATATAATGATGAAGCAATGATGCGTCGTGTAAAAAAAGGAGCTCAGTATCATGAATTATTAGAAAAAGTGCGCAGAATGAAATATGATGATATGAAAGATAAAAATGATAGTTGCGTATATATTTATAAATCATCTCCTAAAATAATTACAGAACAGGATGTTATTGAGGAACGTGAAAATCCTAAGAATATTATAAAACAAGAATATGTTATACATGAATTTGATGAAGCAGAACCAAGATTAACAGCTTTTTATGATAAAGCACATAACTGGGCATTGGAAAATGTAAAATATCATTTCTGGAATAAAAAGAAAAAAGTTCATTTTGCTGAACATCAAAAAATGTATGAATTGTTCGAAGAAGCTAAGATAAATTGGGAAAAGCGAAAAGAAGAATATTATGAAAATGAAGAAAAAACAAAGATTATAAAAGACAAAGAATTTGAAGAAGAATATAGAAGAAAAGCTTCTGAACAAGCATATATTTATGATCAAGTTCTTAATCCTACAGAAGATTATATTAATGATACTGTTAAAGATGTTCTTAGTCAGATTGAATTACCAGTAGAATTTTCTATTGATTATGCTGTAGCTGATCGTAAAATAGAACTAGATATAGATCTTCCAGAAATTGAAGATTATCCACAAGAAGTATGTTCAATATTATCAAGTGGTAAATTATCTGTAAAACATAAAACTGTATCAGAATTAAATAAAGATTATGCAACTGGTGTTACAGGTATGGCTTTTTTCTTTGCCAGCATTTTATTTAATATTTCTCCTGCAATTGAACAAGTTTCAATTTCAGGTTATACACAAAGAATGAGTAAGAAAACAGGAAATATCGAAGATCAGTATGTATACTCTGTCATTTTCCCTCGTGAAGAGTTTTCTAAAATTAATATACAGAATATAGATCCTATTCAAGCTATTACAGTGTTTGATCATGTTATGGATATCACTTCTAGGTTTGAATTAAAAACTATAAATGTAAAAGAATCTGAAAATAGAAAAACGGATTCAGAAAAACAAGAAAAACAAACAGAATTCTATAGCGTATAATACTATAATTGGATGAAATTGAAATGAAAATAAAAGAAAGAGTTTTTGATATTATTCAAATTGCAAAACCAAATGATACAGTAAGCAGAATATTTGATATTACATTGTTATCGTTAATAATCTTGAATGTTTGTCTTGTTATAGCAGATACTTTTGCCCTCCCAGAGCAAATTAAGACAATATTCTCATATATAGAAAATATTTCTGTAATTATATTTACGATTGAATATATTCTTCGAGTTTGGACAGCAGATTTATTATACCCAGAAGAAAAATACTTTATAGCCAAAATAAAATATATTTTTTCTTTTCTGGCAATAATTGATTTACTTGCAATTCTTCCTTTTTATTTACCATATATTATTCCAATTGATTTGCGAGTTCTAAGAATGTTAAGAATAATTCGTTTATTCAGAATATTTAAAATTAACAGATACACAGATGCTCTATCAAAAATATTTACTGTATTTAAAAGTAAAAAACATGAATTATTATCTTCTATTTTTGTTGTTCTGTTATTAATGATAGTGGCCGCAGTTTTAATGTTTAATATTGAAAATACTGCGCAACCGGAAGTCTTCAAAAATGCTTTTGACGCTCTATGGTGGGCTCTTGCTACATTAACAACAGTTGGTTATGGAGACATTTATCCTGTTACAGTAATGGGTAAAATATTGAGTGCAATTATTGCACTTTTAGGTATTGGTCTTGTAGCTGTACCAACTGGTATTATTTCGGCAGGTTTTGTAGAAGAAATATCAGATTCTAAACAAGAAAAAGAAAAGAAATACTGTCCTTATTGCGGTGAAAAATTAGAATAATAAAATGAGGAACAATAATGAAAATATTTTCAAGGCCATCACTTTATGTTAAGGATCCACATGAAAACCAAAAAAATAAAGAAATATATGAATTAATTAAATCAAAAATTTCCAATAGCGAAAATTATACAGATGAATGCGTGAAATTTATTTTGAAAAAAATTTCAAAAGTAAATTTCATTGAATCTTCGAGCCAAATTATAATTAAAAATTTTAGAGAAGAACCTTGTGTTAGTCTTGAAGAAAAAAAACAATATAATATAAACTCTCGTCAGAAAATTAATAAAGAATTCTTTGATTTATTATCTGAAAAAGGAAAACATCAGGAATATATACTTTTAGGTTTAGAAAACATTATTCTTTCTTCTATACATAAAATTAATAATACATATGAATTACATAATATGAAAAAAATGGGTATAAAATATGTTACGATTGAATGTTGCAATGATGATCGTGATTGCCCTGCTGTAAAGAAATATTGTAATAAAGAATTCAAAATAAATCAGGTTCCGGATTTACCATTACCAGAATGTACAGCTGATTTATGTAGATGTTTTTATTCTTCAATTATTTCAGATATTTAATTATTTATAAGAGGATTTTATGGGATTTCGTTTCAGAAAAAGTTTTAATCTTGGGTTAGGCTTTAAAGTTAATTTAAGTAAATCAGGTATTGGATATAGTTGGGGTTTCCCTGGTTATAGAATAACAAAAACTGCAAATGGAAGAACACGTAAAACATACTCAATTCCAGGCACAGGGATTGGATATGTTGATGAGAAGTCTAATAAAACTCAATCAAGGCAAACTAATTCAATTACAAATGAACAAAAGCAAAATCATAAAAAGAATGATACATGTACGATTTATGACGAAAATAAGTTTTCAGATGTCCAAGATATTGAAAGTGCAAAGATGAAAAACTTTCAACCTGCTGAGTATAAAGACTTTTTAAGAAAAATATCTTTCAATTTTTTTATAAAATATTTTACATTCTTTTTATTTCTTGGATTATTCATTACTTATTTAGTTTATAAATCTAGTAGTGTTTGGATATTTTTAGGATCTCTTATTTCATTACTTTCATTTATTATATTAAAAATTTTTGCAAGAATTAAAATTGAATATGATTTTGAAGATGAATCTGAAACTGCATACCAAGAATATGTTGATGTTTGGAAAGAACTGAAAAAAAGTAATAGAGTTTGGCAAATATCCCGTAAAGCTAAAGTAGTTGATACAAAAAATATGTATGGAGCTAAAGATGCAATTGAAAGAAATAAATTAAAGATTTCTTTTAGATTGCCTTGGTATCTTAAGTCTAATATAAGTGCTCCTGTTTTATATTTTAAAAAAGTAACACTAATTCTTCTTCCCGATAAAGTCCTTATAATAAGTAAATTTAGAGCGGGTGCAGTTAATCAGAAAAATGTAAATATGAGATTTTATAATGATGGTTTTATTGAAGATGAAGCAAAACCTAAAGATTCTGAAATCATAACACAACAATGGTTGCATCCAAATAAATCAGGAGGACCAGACCAACGATATCGTGATAATCGACAATTACCAGTATATAGATATAGTTACGTTGATATTAATTCTCCAGAAGGAATTAATGAACTAGTAATGGTCACAAACACAAAAATAAGTGAAAGATTGTCAAGTTTCTACCAAAAATATATAGAAAGCTTAAATCTCTAAATATTTATAGATTTTAACAAACTAGTCACAAAAATTTCATTTCTCACTTGAAAATCTCGCTAAACTAATACACATTTTTGAGAATATTTTTCTCCTACACTAATCCGCACTCTCTGTTTCTTTCTTCCGGATGTGCCACCTCAAACCCGCACCTTGCTTCTTCATTCAATTCACGTAGCTCTTTCTTACCGTCAATATAAAGCTGGTAATCTATGCCAGTGCTTTCATAACCGCAGCCTACATCGTATTCATCACCAAGAGAATCCCGGACAATCTGTTCCCGCTGTTCACGGGTAGTATCTTTTATTAAAATGCTCTGCATATAGCCTCCTTAATTTCTCCATTACGTTCAACTAAAACTTTGCTGTCAGCCCTTACAAACAATGGCATTTTTTCTATTGGTGCATCAACTTTAATCCATTGACCACCATTGTATTTTCTGCCGTTCCACCAGTCGTACCAGTCACAATCTGCTGGAAGATAAAGCTCAACAACAGGTTCACTCTTATAGGCAATTTCACATGACTTATATTTCTCAAAATCAATCATTGATTTTGTAACAGGACATACCATAATTGAAGGTCCAAACATAAACTGTGATGAAATATCAAAAACAGCACTGTCAGAAAACTCCATAAAAAGCGGACGGATAAAGCTTTCATCATTTTCAGTGACACGCTTTGACACCATGCGGATATACGGCATTAATTCATAACGCAGTTTGATATAACTAACAAGAGTATCATAAAAGACATTTGTTTCATCGCAGAACGACCAGGGCTCTCGGCGGCAATCTGTTCCATGTGCACGGAACATTGGTAAAAAGGCTCCAAACTCAAACCACCGCACATACAATTCTCTGTAAGCAGGATCTTCTGCTGCTTCCTGATAATCTCCATCCCAATACCACGGTTCTCCCCGCTTTACAAAAAATCCGCCGATATCCACAGTCCAATACGGAATGCCACTCAATCCAAACTGGCACGCCTGAACAACCTGATTTTTCAACACACTCCATTTTGCAGAAGTATCACCCGACCACAAAGTAACTCCATACCGCTGACTTCCCGGATAACCGCTTCGTGTAAGAATCAGCATCTGCCGTTCCGGAAAATCACGAGTCTGACCTTCACTCATTCCGCGGGCATGATATAAACCGTAAGCATTTGCCTTTTGAGGAAACATAATATCTCCAGTTGCCTGCAAGTATTCCGAAAAAACTTTTTCTGGCAGCTGCCTTTCCATATGATTCCATTCCGGTGTTACAGGTTCACTTGAATCACACCACCAGCTTTCTACACCCAAATCTGCAAGTCCGCGTTTAGCCTGCTCCCAATACAATTCCCTTGCAGCCGCATCAAATGAATTACAAATATTCACGCCATTCAGCAAAGTTCCTTTTTCCTTCATCTCTTTGTAGTTTTCTGATTTTTCATCCATAGTCGGCCAGATAGAAATCATAAAATGAACATTATCTTCGTGAAGTTTTTTTATCATACCAGGAACATCAGGGAAGCGTTTTTTATCAAAACTTTTCTGTCCCCACATTCCATCATCCCATGAAAGCCAGTCCAGAACAATCAGACTCAATGGAATATTACGTTTTTTAAACTCTGCTGCTGTTGCAAGGATTTCTTCCTGAGTTTCATACCTTTCCTGTGACTGAACATAACCAAGAGCAAAATCAGGAGGAAGCGTTGCCTTACCTGTAAGTGCTCTCATACGTGCGATGATTTCTGTAAACACAGTGGATGATGAAGGTCTTGGTGCAATAAAAAAATAATCCAGATAATAATCTGCATTTGTATAAAAATACGACCCATACTGTGTATCACTAAAAATCGACGGACTTTGAGTTGTAAAAAGAAGCCCATACCCCAGACTCGAAATTAAAAACGGAACAGCTATTTTTTTATTTGCCTGATGAAGATATTGCGTAGTTCCCCTGAAATTCCATACACCTTCTTCAGCCTGCCCAAGTCCGAACAGCTTTTCTCCTTCAGCAAAAACAAACCGCAACGTTGTATGAAATAAACTTTCCTGATATTCTTTGTTAGCCGCAACTATCCGTTTCTTTACACCATCCGCAGTTTTTACTTCTTCTGTTTTTATCCGCCCGACATTTTTATAAACATCAAACTTTTCCAGCGTATAATTTTCAACTGGTGCTTCAGAAAAAAGCTTTTTCCCATCACGTTCAAAACTAACAAAGCCTTTTTCTCTATCAATAACTGTAACAAGGCTTTTTGTAATAATCTTAATTGTGTTGTCTGTCTCTTGCAAAGTTAAAGTTGCTGATGATAAGTCCAGACAATTCCGCTCTAAAAAATGATCTCCCTGCCCTTCATCGAATGTTCCATCAACCGAAAACGAAACGCGTACCACATCATCAAAATAAATACAAATCCGTAACACACCTCTTTCTGACTTCAAAAGAACACAATCATCTTTCTGTATAACTTCTTCTATAAAACAGGATTTTCCGGGAACGGCAGTCAGCATAAATCTTCTCCTTCTACATTTTGTTTAATCCAACTCAATCGTCATCATAATCGGCACATGGTCAGAAATTGCTTCCCTGTAATCTGCACCGCTCGAAAAACTATCTTTCCCAAATCTAAGCTCTTCACAGAACTTTCCCCGACCAGAAGAAGAGTCTCCGCGTCCGTCAGAATCTGTTTTTCTGGCAGAATCATTCTTTCCACCGGCAAACGCCCTGTGCATTTCTTCCACAACTTTTGTTTTTTTATTGCAAATAAAGTGGTCGTAATCATTTACAAAAAATACACCACTCTTTTTACTCGGAGAAACTGTCGTTGCTATTCCATAATTCGGATCGGAAAACCAGCGTTTGGTGCCATCAACAAAATCAAAATTGCGAACGGTAAGCGCAGATCTGTTCAGATTAAAATCTCCCGCAATTACCAGGGCTGATGAGTGCTTGTACTTAGCATATAGCTTTTCCAGAGTCTCCAAATCTCTTATTCTATGCTGATAATCATTATACGGAAGATGAACATTTATTGCATAAAGCTTTGACTTCTTATTATTCAGCTTAAACTCAACAAGCTGCACGTTATTCTTATCAAACAAATAATCGCCGTCAAAATCTGTAAAACCAACTTCATCTGCTAGATCCGTTATTACAAGTTTTTTTCTGTTATAAACTATTGCATTGTTCTGCGCATAACCGCCGGTTTTGTAAGATTCCTCACCAACATACCGCATTTCCATAAGTGCATACGATGAGCTTGTAACAAAATCCCAGTCATCACCAAGCCGTTTAAGCATTCTGTTTAGTGCTGCATTTTCCGGATCCTTTACCCATACCTCTTGCAGAAAAACAATATCAGCCCCAGACTCATCAATCATATCAGCAATTTTGTTTGCAGTTCTTCCTTTAGCTCCCATATTAAGTGAAAGCAAAGTTATTTTTTCTGCATAAAGCAGATTCCCGGAAAAAAGCAGAAATACAAAAATTAAAGTGATGATATTATTACGCTTTTTCATTAAGCTAATTCCAGTTTTCCCAAACTTTCTGCTGCATTCCAACAGTTGCTTCAGTTTTTCCGTTACGGCAAACAGGGAGCTTTAAAAGCTTCTGCTGATTTTCAAAAAGCTTACTTTCTTTATCTTCATCATCAAGATAAGCAATGCTGGCATATTCTTTAGCATTCTTGTCAGTCATTGCTTCAATTGCCGCAGCACGACCACCTTCAACTCGTGCAATTGCAGCCACAACCGAATCAAACTCTCCGCGAGACATCTCCTTTTCTTTTAAATCTACAAACTGAAATGGTATTCGTCTTTCCTTAAAAAAACGCTGCGCAGCCTTACAATCAAAGCTTTTATTAGTTCCAAAAATCTGTATCGTCATTTTTTCCTCACAAAAGTGTCTTTATACGGGTATTATATCATATATAAGCTAATCATTTCTTCTTTTATAACACATTTTTTTACAGGTGATTTATTTTTTTTATTAAAAAAAGTCCAAAATGATGTATAATAGTTACAGGAGCTATCGATGAAAAAACACAAAATATCCATTTCAACAAAGTTTTCTGTCAGTTCAATTATCATAATTATTGCAGTTGTTGCAATTTCGGCAATAACCACACGAGTTTTCTTTTCCCGCAACTGTCTTGAAAACTTCTATGGAAGCGCCGCATCTCAACTTTCTGAGTTTTCCGACTCAATCACAATGTTCTTTGGAGCAAAGGAAGTTGAACTTAATGTTTTTGCAGAATCTGATGCTGTAAAAGCAGCTGATGATACAATTCATTCTTTTGTAAACGAAACAGGTACTATTCAGATTTTAGGGTATAAAAAAAGCCCAATAGAGGAAGAAATCCGTAAGGTTTGTAAGAGTTTTGCAAAAAATGATTCTGATATTGCAGAAATATATATCGGTACAAAATGGGGCGGTTATGCGACCAATTTCGACAGCTCAATGAGTGGTGGCTATGATCCACGTAAACGCGGCTGGTACGAAACTGCAACAAGCGGAAACGGTAAAGTCATGATTACAGATGCTTTTGCTTCTACAGTAGGAGCAACTGTTGTTGGAATTACACGCTGTGCTTACGACCATAAAAACACCTTTATTGGAAATGCTTCCATCGAAGTTTCTCTCGATACTCTTACAGGCATTCTTCAAACCATGGATTTTGGTAAAGATAGTTTTGTAATGATGATTCAAAAAGATGGAACTATTCTTGCTGATACCAGTAAAAACAAAAATAATTTTAAGAATATTAACGAAATCGGTATTCCTGGAATAAAAGAACTTCTTTCTTCACCAAAAAGCGATGGTTCTATTATAATAAACTCAAAAAAATATTTAACAGAATATATTAAAAATCCAAAAACAAATTATACAATTGCTGCATTCTGTCCTAAAGATGTTGTTTTTGAAGCCTTTTACAAAACATTAAAAACAACTATTCTTCTTTGTGCTGTCTTCGGCATTATTGTAACATTCATAATTATCATAGTTACAAAAAAAGTTGTTCGCCCTCTTACAATTATCCGCGATAACATAAGCGAAACAGCCGATCAAATATCAAAGGGTAATGCAAATCTTTCAAAACGTATAATCATTAATTCTAATGATGAAATTGGTGATGTTGCCTTAAGCTTTAATGTTTTCTCCGATAAACTTGAAGAAATAATAAAAAGCATGAAGCAATCAAAAGTTTCTCTTAATTCAGCAGGTTCTAAGCTTGCAGGCACAACATCTGATGCAATGAATGCTATTTCACAAATCAGCACAAGTATTAGAACTTTGAGCAGCGATTTAACAGCACAGACAATAAGTGTTGAGCAGACTTCACAAAGCATTGCTAAAATCTTACAAAGCATTCATTCACTTGAGCAGCTTGTTGCAAGGCAGGCTGATTCTGTACAAGGCGCATCTAATGCTGTTGAACAGATGATTCAAAATATCAGTGAAGTAAACCGCTCTGTAGATAAAATGGCTCATTCCTTTGGAAATCTTGAATCAGATGCTCAGAATGGAGCAAGAACACAGGAACAATTAAAGATACAGATTACCGAGATTGAAGATCAATCCAAACTTTTAAGCGAAGCTAATACTGTAATTGCAAACATTGCAGGTCAAACAAACCTTCTTGCCATGAATGCAGCAATTGAAGCGGCACATGCAGGTGAAGCGGGAAAAGGCTTTGCTGTAGTTGCTGATGAAATCCGTAAACTTTCAGTAACATCTTCATCTCAATCAAAAACAATTGGAGAACAATTACGCAGAATTCAGGATACAATCAGAAATGTTGTTCAGGCAACTCAAGCTGGTGTAGAAGGTTATGCGCACCTAACTAATGAAATACACGAGACCGACACTCTTGTTCAACAGATTAAACAGGCAATGACAGAACAACAGCAGGGATCTGTTCAAATAACAGATGCACTTCAAGGCATGAACGATAGTACATTACAGGTACAACAGGCATCACAGGAAATGACATCCGACAGCCGTATAATTATGGAACAAGTCAATGCTTTACAGGAAAAAACAAGTGAAATGAAAAATGGAATGACTGCAATGAGAGGAAGTACTGATAAAATTGATACAACCGGTGATGCTCTTTCAGAAATATCCACACTTATGGAAGGTTCAATTGCCGAAATTGGAAAGCAGGTAGATCAGTTCC
The DNA here is from genome assembly GCA_016290335.1 of Treponema sp. Next base: position 33,858 of record JAEETM010000017.1, read on the forward strand.
AGGTATAGAAAGGCCTAAAACTTTATCGAACCAACAATAGTTTCATCACTGCTACCCGTCGCAGGAGATTCCGGAACAACGGGTTCTTCTGCACTTTTTGACTTTTCTGCATTCTTGTTCTCTACCTTGCTCACAGTTTTTCTTGCACGTGTTTTCGGTGATGCCATAAATGCAAACAGACTGCCGCACAAACCGCCTGCAATAATAATCAGTACACCAACCATTCCATTTCCATTCGAACTTATAAACAGACACGCAATAAATAAAGCTGTTGCCAATGCTGATGAAAGCGAAACCGATTTTTTTGAAATATGAAAAAGCATATCAAGCAGGATAAGCATAAATACGATTGGTGCCGAATCATTAAAAGGAAGCTTACAGCAGCACGCAGATAAAACGCCTGTAAATAAAGTCGAAACCAGAATCATAATTCCAATAACAGCCGAACCGTAACGCTCTTCCATTCCAGGACCAAGCAGCGTAATAATTACAAGCTTAGAAAATAATGAAAGCGGACTTTCCCAGCCAAAGACATACAGGAACAACCGTAGATAACTATTAAAGGAAGTAAAACTAAACTGGAAGTCGCCACTCACTGTTGGAGTTATAAAGATTGATGAATTAAGCCTGTTTTCTAGCAAAAAAACATCAATCAAAAACAATAATACAGAAAGCAATGTAAAAGTTAACGTTACCGGCGCATCATAATTGAACTTTATTTTCAACTTTAATTTGGATCTGCTTCTTTTTTTTGCCATACAATTACCTCCCGTATAATTCTCGAATAATTAAACAAGTCCGGTTGCTTCATCAAGGCCCATCATTATATTCATACACTGAACGGCAGCTCCACTTGCACCTTTTCCAAGGTTATCAAAGCGGGTTGTTACCATAATTCGGTCATCATTTCCATATACAAAGAGCTGCATCTCGTTAGTACCCGCTAACGTATTTGCAGGAATGAACTGTTCAGGTAAAACGCCCTCACCCATAAAACCGGCAACCTTTACAAAGCGGCAACCTTCATAATGAGCAGCAAACATTTCCCAGACATCGTGTGCCGTTACCTTTTTAGCAAGCAATCTTGAATGAAGTCCTACAGTTACTGTCATTCCCTGAAAATAATCACAGATATATGGATTAAAAATCGGTTCGTAATCAAGCCCTGAAATCTTTTTCATTTCTGGAAGATGCTTGTGCATTTGTGTTAGTGCATACAAACGTGGAGAATCAAGACCAGAATCCCTGCCCTCAGCCTCATACTGAGCAATTGCCTTTTTACCGGCTCCAGAATAACCGCTTACCGCATGAACCACAACCGGATAATCACCCGGCATAATTCCAGACTTCACAAGCGGATAACAGATTGCAATTGTACCACTTGCATAACAGCCAGGAACTGCAACTCGCTTTGAAGAAACAATTCGTTCTCGGAAAGTCTTATCCAGCTCCGGAAAACCATACGCCCATTCCGGATTTACCCTATGTGCAGTAGAGGCATCAATTATTTTTGTATCTGGATTTATACAAAGCCCAACCGACTCAATTGCTGCTGCATCAGGCAGACACAAAAAAGTAAAATCAGAAGCATTTATATATTCTGCTCTTGCCGCAGGATCCTTTCGTTTATCTTCATCAATCGTCAGAATCTCAATATCATTTCTGCCTTCAAAACGCTCAAAAATCTTAAGCCCCGTTGTTCCTTCTTTTCCATCAATAAAAATCTTGTACTTCATACGTAAAATTATACTCCTATATTACCCTTTCAGCCAGCGCAACAAACATTGGAATTGTTACCATGCAGACTACACTCGTTATCGTAACCATAAGACTTGCATACGATGTATCCTTATCAAATACACATGCAAGACTCGAAATACTTGTTGCCGCCGGACACATCGAACAGATTAGAGTGACAAAAATCATCATTCTCATCGCATCCGGGTTTCCAAGGCAGGCAAAAATCTGTAAAGCAGAAACGCCCTTAAAAATCAACATTAAAAAAATAAGATTTACAATTGCACACACAACAAGCCTGACTGCCGAAAACTTAGCGATTCTGAAAACAAAATATGCGCCGCTTGTTTTAGCTTGTCCGCCTTCAGGCTTCTTAAAATCTGCAAAAAGTATTCCAAGCAGAATCATTGAAGTTGCTGTATTCAAATCACCAATCATAGAAACCGGCTTTGCAATAAACTCTGGCAGTGTAACCGGCAGACAGAAAATTACAAGACCAATACAAACTGCAATAATATTCGGATTAGTAATAATCTTTTTAAGATTTATTGTTCCGCTCAGCTGATGGTAACCGTAAGTCCAGATTAAAAGATTAAATATAATCAGATAACCCATCAGATAAAAAACGCCTTCATCACCAAATACACCGCGTATTAAAGGTATACCCACAAATCCGCAGTTTGTAAAAGCAGTTCCAACTCTGTCAAGAATATTCAAATCACGCTTTGCTTCATCCTTAGAAAGCGTAAACAGCAATCCAACCAGAATCATCAGCCCATGAACAATCAGGGAAATTGCAGCAACAAAACCAAGCTGCTTTAATTTAAGCGCATCAAACTCCAGATTGAACGAACTTACAACAAGACACGGATTTATAAAATACAGAAGCATCTTGCTCAAAAACTTTTGTTCTTTGTCTCCAACCTTAAAGCATCTTGCAACAATAAATCCACTCAAGACAATCAGAAGCATTGTAATCAGCTGTTTCATAACCAGTAAATACATTTTCTATCTCCTGATTACCCTCTGCTGAACAACGCAAATAATGCCGTAAACAATCCGAGTGAAGCTGCCATCATAATCAATCCTGCAAGCAGAACACCAAGCATTACTGCAATCACTGTATCACGGAACCTCATACCGAGCAGACTGGCCGCAAGTGTACCCGTCCAGGCACCAGTCCCGGGAATAGGAATACCAACAAAAAGAAGAAGTGCAACAAAAATCCCGCGTCCAGCCTTTGACTGTAGCTTTTCACCGGCAGCCGTACCCTTTACCAGAAAGAATCGGCATATACCGCCAATCACTTTTTTATCCTGTCCCCACTCCAGAAACCTTCTTGCAAAAAGATAAATAATAGGTACAGGAAGCATATTTCCAATAATACAGACTATATACGACGGCACAACCGGCATCTGCAATGCCTGAGACACAGGAATTGCACCTCTAAGCTCAATAAGCGGCACCATCGAAATAAAAAAAATCCACAGATAATTCTTAAACATACTATATCAGTATACAAAAAAATCATATTCAGAGCAAATGAGTATTATTCTAATACTTTGTTATACTTTGTATTCATATTGACTATTATTCGACAAAAATATATATTATGTCATACGCTATCAGGAAATGGAGATAATAATTATGAAAAAGACATTTTACGCATATTCATTTTATTATTACTATTTCTCCCCGGTTCAGTAAAGAACAGATAGCTGTGATTTGGTAATAATGAGCGATTCTATTCTTTACGGAGAACAGAATCGCTTTTTTTTTTTGGAGTGATTATGAAAAACTCATTCGGTAACAATTTGCAGATTACGCTTTTCGGCGAAAGTCACGGTCCGTTTATCGGCTGTGTACTAGACGGACTCACCCCCGGCATAAAGATTGATGAAGATTTTATCCGTCATCAGCTTTCACTACGTCGCCCGGGTGGAAAAATCTCAACTGCCCGTGTAGAACTGGATGAATTCCAGATTGTAAGCGGGGCTTTCAACGGATTTACTACAGGCACACCGCTCTGCATCCTTATTCCAAACACCGCCCAGCATAGCAAGGATTATTCAAAAACAGCATCCCTTGCACGCCCCGGTCACGCAGACTACACTGCCGAATGTAAATATCACGGCTTCCAGGATTACAGAGGAGGCGGTCACTTCAGCGGAAGAATTACAGCAGCTCTTGTTGCAGCTGGTGCAATTGTAATTCCGGCGCTCGCTCAAAAAGGCATTCTTATTGGTACTCATATAAAATCATGCGGTGGAATTAAGGATATTGATTTTGCAGGCTCAGATATTACACCAGATTCCATCAGTACTACAACTCTTAACGCACAGATAAAATCATTAAACGAAAAAACTCTTGCAGTTCTTGATGATAAAGCCGCAAACCTTATTCAAACCGAAATTGAAAAAATCGCAGCACAGGGAGACAGCGTAGGCGGTGTTCTTGAAACTGCAGTTACAGGACTTCCCGCAGGACTTGGGGAACCCTGGTTTGATTCTTTTGAAAGTCTTTTGTCTCACGCTATTTTCAGCATTCCTGCCATAAAGGGGATTCAGTTTGGCGATGGCTTTGATAAGGTAAACGGTCTTGGCAGTGAGTTCAATGATTCGTTCAGAACAGACGGCAATAAAGTTTATACACTAACTAATCACAACGGCGGAATAAATGGAGGAATTACAAACGGCATGCCTGTTATTTTCAGAACAGCAGTTAAGCCAACTCCATCAATTTATAAAGAACAGCAGACAATCGACTTTAAGAAAAATCAGAATGCAGATTTTATTATAGAAGGAAGACACGATCCCGCAATCATTCACAGGGCCCGAGTCGTTCAGGACAGTGTTACCGCTCTTGTTGCTGCGGATGTTCTTCTTGGTCGTTTTGGTACAGATTATTTTTGTGATGAAAACAACGGGGAGACCTGCTAAATGAATTACGGACTTATCGGCGAAAAACTTGGCCACAGCTTTTCAAAAGAGATTCACGCACTCATCGGCAGTTATGATTATGAGCTTAAAGAAATTGCCAGCATAGACTTACCGGCATTCATGCAGCAGAAAGAGTTTAAGGGCATTAACGTCACAATTCCATACAAGCAGGATGTAATACCTTTTCTTAATTCAATTGATAAAGCCGCAGAAGAAATTGGAGCTGTTAATACAGTTGTTAATAGAGACGGTAAGCTTTCAGGCTACAACACAGATTTTATAGGATTAAAAAGATTGATTTTATCACAGGGCTTAAAGCTTGACGGGAAAAAGGTTTTGATTCTTGGAACAGGCGGAACTTCCAGAACTGCACGTGCTGTAGCAAAAGCCCTTAATGCAAAAACAATTCTTACAGTAAGCCGTTCTGCAAAACCGGGTGATGATAAAGCTGACTCTATTTCACAATCTGTAATTTCTTATCATGATGCAGCAGCCCTTCATAATGACTGCGACATAATCATCAACACTACCCCTTGCGGCATGTTCCCAAAAATTGATGATTCACCGATTGATCTTTCACCGTTCACTAAACTTTCCGGTGTAATTGACGTAATTTATAATCCTCTCCGAAGCCAGCTTGTTTTGCAGGCGCAGGAGAAAAAAATAATTGCAGCCGGTGGTTTGTATATGCTTGTTCAGCAGGCAATTGCTGCATCTGAATATTTTTTTGACACTACTTACAGTGATGATGAGGCCGACCGCATTTACAAAACAATTCTTAACAAAAAGCAAAACATTGTTCTTGTTGGCATGCCGGGTTCAGGAAAAACTACCGTAGGAAAAAAACTTGCACAAAAATTAAACCGCAAGTTTTACGATACTGATGTTGTTATCACAGAAAAGGAAGGTACAACTCCTGCAGAAATAATCAGGACAAAGGGAGAACAGGCTTTTCGTGATATTGAATCCGCAGTTTGCAGGGAACTTGCAAGTGAACAGGGAGTGATAATTGCAACTGGAGGCGGAGCAGTTCTTCGCAAAGAAAACGTTTTTAATCTTAAGAAAAACGGTTTGCTCTTTTTTATTGACCGCCCGCTTGAAGCTATTAAACCAACCGAGGACCGTCCGCTTTCAAGCTCCGAAGATAAGCTGCGTCAGGTATACGAATACCGCTACCCGATTTACACCCGCGAAACCGATTACCATATCGTGTCGGATAACATATTAGAACATACGATAGAAAAAGTTTTGAAGGAGTTTGTATGAAACTTAAAGTAATAAACGGACCGAACATAAACATGCTTGGTATACGGGAACCGGGCATTTATGGTAAAGATAATTTTGCAACTCTCTGTCAGACTGTAAAAGATTTTGCAGCGCAGAAAAATATAGAAGTCGAGCTTTATCAGTCTAACCACGAAGGCGACCTTGTTGACGTAATTCAGGAATGTTTTGGTAAAATAGACGGGATTGTAATAAACCCGGGCGCCTACACCCACACAAGTATTGCACTCCTTGATGCCGTAAAATCTGTAAGCATACCAACTGTTGAAGTTCACATTTCAAAGGTTGAAGAACGCGAGGATTTCCGTCAGATAAGTTACATAAGACTTGCCTGTGTAAAAACAATTACAGGACATGGAATTGCTGGCTACACAGAAGCAATGAATTTTTTAATTGATTACATAAACGGAAACAATACGGGCAACACCAACACAGGCAGCTGCAAAGGAGCAAATCATGCAGATTAATTCTTCCGTTGCAAAAGGAATTATGACAGCTCCTCCTTCCAAAAGCATGGCACACAGAAACCTTATCTGTGCTGCCCTTGCCCGGGGAAAAAGTGTAATTCATAACATAGATTTTTCTGCTGATATTGAAGCGACAATTTCCTGTTTGAATGCACTTGGAGTAAAGGTTCAGTCAGATTCTGCTGACACAAACAAACCTGCTGATACTACCCTCACCGTCTACGGAACCGGTGGACAATTTACCGAAAATCCTCATTCACTCTTTTGCAACGAAAGCGGAAGCACTCTCCGTTTCTTTATTCCAATTGCGCTTCTTTCTGAACAGGAAGCTGTTTTTACAGGAAGTAAAACTCTTCTTTCCCGTCCTCTTTCTGTTTACGAAGAGCTTTGCAAAACACAGGGAATTGAGTTTGAACGTATAGACGGGGCTAAGAATAATCAAGCTGTAATCCAAGAAAAGCAACAGGAGACCTCACAACTCCGCATCAAAGGTAAGCTCCAGCCGGGTAATTTCAGCATTCCCGGCAACATAAGCAGTCAGTTTATTACAGGACTTTTATTTGCACTTCCTTTATTAAACTCAGACAGTTCAATCACATTAACAAACACAATCGAAAGCCGCGCTTACATTGACATGACAATCCAGACACAAAGAAGCTTTGGCATACAGATTGAATGGAAAAATGAAAATACGCTTTTTATCAAAGGCAACCAGAAATATATTGCATCAGAACAAACTGTAGAAGGCGACTATTCTAACGCAGCCTTTTTTGAAGCCTTCAACACAATCGGTGGAAATGTAACAATCAACGGTTTAAATCAGAACAGTCTTCAGGGTGATAAAATCTACATTGAACATTTTAAGGCTCTGCAAAACGATTTCTGCACAATCGACATTTCCGACTGTCCTGATCTGGGACCGATTCTTTTTGTTATTGCCGCCTTACATCATGGTGCAAAGTTCACGGGAACAAAACGCCTCAAGATTAAGGAAAGCGACCGCGGTACAGTTATGTGCGAAGAGCTTGCCAAGTTAGGCATAACTACCAGTCAGAGTGAAAATGAAATAGTAATTTCACCGCTGCAGAATAAAATGTTCCAACAGGATACTGTGCCACAACAGAATACAGTGCCACAATCTGTAACCCTGCTTGGACACAACGACCACCGGATTGTAATGGCGCTAACTGTATTGCTTACAAAAACTGGCGGCAACATAGAAGGCGTTGAAGCTGTACGAAAAAGTCTGCCGGATTTTTTCAAACGAATAAAAAAACTTGGAATAGATTTTGAACCAGATGGAGAAGAAATAAAAAATGGAATGGATTACTAAACAAAATATTCTCATTGTTGGTCTTGGACTTATGGGCGGAAGCTACGCCAAAGGACTTAAAAGAATCGGCTACAGAATATCGGCAATTGACAAAAATGCAGAATCAATTAAGTTTGCGCTTGATAACGACATAATTGATGAAGGAGCTTCAGAACCGCTTCCAGAATTAATCAGTAAGGCAGACACAATAATTTTTGCACTTTATCCTCACGTTTTCATTAAATGGATTAAGGCAAATCAAAAGTACTTTAAGTCTGGCATTACAATTACTGATGTAACCGGTGTAAAAAGCGGTGTTGTTTACGAGATTCAAAGCATTCTGCGCGACGATGTTGAGTTTATTCCTTCACATCCAATGGCAGGACGCGAGGTTTATGGTGTACAGAACAGCGATGATTCAATCTTCCACAATGCAAACTACATCGTAACTCCAACTTCAAAAAACACAAAAGAAGCAATCAACTGGTGTAGTGACCTTGGACGTCTTTTGGGCTTTAGAAAAGTTTCCATCCTTACACCGGAAGAACACGACCAGATGATTGGTTTTGTTTCGCAGCTTACACACGTAATTGCAGTTGCACTTATGGATTGCAATGACAACACAAAAATCGTAGACTACACGGGTGACTCTTTCCGGGACCTTACCCGTATTGCAAACATCAACGAAAACATGTGGAGCGAGCTTTTCCTTATGAACAAGCAGCCTCTGTTAGACCAGATGGACAGCTTTATCAACGAAATGCAGACTTTACGCAAAATGCTTTCGGATGATGATAAAGCAGGACTTTGCGAAAAAATGAAGCTCTCAACAAAAAGAAGGGCTTTATTCAATAAAAAATAGATTCTTTAAATACAGGAGATAAAAAAATATGAACATGGAGTTTGAAAAGAAACTTACTATACCGGCAGAAGTTAAGGAGCAGTATCCTATTAATGCAAAAATAAGCAAAACCGTTGAAGAAAAACGTGCCCAGCTTAAAGCCATTTTTGAAGGACGTTCAGATAAGTTCCTTCTTATAATTGGTCCCTGCTCTGCAGACAACGAAGAAGCCGTTCTTGATTACATGCACCGCCTTGTTCCTGTTCAGGAAAAGGTAAAGGACAAAATCTTTATTGTTCCGCGAATCTACACAAACAAGCCGCGAACTACAGGTCAGGGCTACAAGGGTATTCTTCATCAGCCGGACCCAACCGGTAAGCCAGATTTATACAAGGGTATTCTTGCAACACGCCACATGCACATGCGTGCAGTTGAAGAAACAGGTTTTATTTTTGCAGAGGAAATGCTTTATCCGGAAAACCACAAATACCTTGATGATATTCTGGGCTATGTTGCAGTTGGTGCCCGCTCGGTAGAAGACCAGCAGCACAGACTTACAGCAAGTGGAATTGAAATCCCTGTCGGTATGAAGAACCCTACTTCAGGAGATATTTCGGTAATGCTCAATGCAATTATGGCAGCACAGCACAAGCATACCTTTATTTACCGCGGCTGGGAAGTTCACTCTCAGGGTAACCCATGGGCTCACGCAATTTTACGCGGTTCTACAAACAAGCACGGCAACAACATTCAGAATTATCATTACGAAGATATTATCCGTCTCTGCGATGCTTATGATGAACGGGAGCTTTCTAATCCTGCTGTAATCATTGATACAAACCATTCGAACTCAAATAAAAATCCTTTTGAACAGCCTAGAATTGCAATGGAAGTTTTGAACTCTATGAATCACAACGACCGCATCAAAAAGCTGGTAAAAGGATTTATGATTGAAAGCTATATTGAAGATGGAAACCAGAAGCCTGGCGAAAACTGCTATGGTAAATCAATTACAGATGCCTGCCTCGGCTGGGAAAAATCTGAAAAACTGATTTACGACATAGCAGATAAGTTATAATTTACTGATAGTATTCTTCTTTATCAGTTGGCTTGTCGTCTTCGTAAATCCACTGCTGCTGCGGAATATTGTTCTGCCATACTCCACCGGCAAGACGATGAGCCTCTTCTATTGCGAGCAGCCATTTTGTAATTACCTTGCGCTCAGGCTGGAACTCGTAATAGATTCCATTGAAGAAGCCGCCAAAGTATGAAGAATCGGTAGACATTACCATAGAAATAAGAGCTGTTGTCGGGCAATGGATTTCGAACGGCTCTCCTGTTGTAGTTTTTGTTCCTGTAAAAGAAAACTCTTTTCGAGTGAGCTTCATCACACCTTCACCAAAAATCTCAGCAGTTACAGTTTTATCTACATAGTGATCAGCAGGCTCTGTACCAATTTTAGTTTTTTCTTCAATACAGAAATCAGGATTATCGCGAATCATTCTGTAAACATACCGGCGCTGAAGCTCATACCATACGCGCATATTTTTTGGAACAAGGCATTCAGGGCTGTCTGGAATCAAATCATAATATTCATTGATTGTTACACCGTTACCGCAAGCCGTACACTTAAACTTGTTTCCTTCTCCGTGCATGCTCAATTCGTTGTGGCACTTCGGACACCAGAAAAGATGTTCTTCAAGCTTATTGGCAACAGTATCGTTTCCTGCAAACTTAATGCGGGCTTCTTTGTTCCATTCAAAATCATCATTCCAGATAGATTCTGAAATTGCTTCTTCTATTTTCTCTGCTGTAAGCCTCGGATCCTTTACCTGCTCTGCTGTATAAAGCTGGTTTACAGTGATGATGACTTTACCCGGTCGGTTTGCAATATTCCATTGAGTGTTAGACATATAACCGCCGGTAATTTTTGTTGTGTAGACAGGAATGCCAAGCTTCTTTACAAGCTTACCTGTTCCTGGAGTTATAGGCTGATTAGTACCGGAAATACTTGATTTTCCTTCCGGGAATAAAAGAACACTTCCACCTGCTTTGGTAATCTGAATGATTTCCTTTATACAGTGAAAGTCGGAAACAAAGTTTTTCTTTGGAATAACCTTGCAGATTTTGAAGATTGCGTGCATATGCGCCCGGTGAAACTCAATGTTAGAAGCAACAAAGTTCATAGGCTTTTTGATTGCCATACCAATGTATTCCCAGTCGCAGCGTGAAGTATGATTACTGAATACTAAAATCGGTCCCTTTGTTTTGTTAATGTCTGTATTGTTTACAACATGTACATTCATAGGTGCTGCCTGTGAACGTGCTACAACCTGTCTCATCACAAAGAAGATAAAAGGATTAATCGGAACTCCCTTTTTGTTTTCAAGATACTTATCAATATTCAATTCACTCATGTTATTCCTCCAAAAAAAAATCAAATAAAAAATCCTGACACTCCCGTAGAAAATGCCCTCAGCCAGATGGAGAAATCTGTCTTCGGTCATTTTCTACTCCGTATCAGGATTTTTTTATCTGAAATTATTCATTCGTTTATTGTAACTTTGGATATTTATCAAAGTAAGCTTTTGTTTCTTTAGCAACTACACCGCTCAAAACAATCAAAGCGATACAGTTAGGAATTGCCATCAAACCGTTGAAAATATCAGCAATGTCAAATACTGTTGTTACAGTAAAGTATGGACCGATTGCAATAGCAACGATGTAAAGAATACGATAAATCATTACATATTTCATCTTTCCATTTGTGATATATTCAAGACATTTTTCTGAGTAGTAATCCCAACCAAGAATTGTTGTGAATGCAAAGAATGCAAGACAAAGCATAAGAAGGAACTGGATAGAAACGCCGTCTCCACCTAAATCCCATGAAAGAGAAGCAGCTGTAAGTTCAACACCCTTCCATCCTGCAGCCTGATACTGAGCATAGAACTCAGGATTTGTCATGGCAAGAACGATTGCAAGACCAGTCATTGTACAAACGATAAGTGTATCGATTACAGTACCAGTCATGTTTACAAGACCCTGTTCAACAGGTTCATCTGTCTGAACTGGAGCAGCAGCGATTGGAGCAGAACCGAGACCAGCCTCGTTAGAGAAGATACCGCGGGCAATACCTTTCTGCATAGAATCAAGAACCTGCTTCATAACCCAACCTGCAGCACCACCAGCCATAGCCTTCCAACCGAATGCAGACTTAAAGATAAGAACGAATGCAGCTGGAACCTTTGTAGCATTCATGATGATTACAGAGAGTCCAAGGAATACGTATACGATAGCCATTGCAGGAACAACTTTTTCTGCAACCTTAGAAATACGTTTAAGACCACCAATAATTACAAGAGCAGCACAGAGTGTTACAATAACACCACCAATTACTGTTGCCCATGAATAAGAGTTTTCACCAATTACAAAAGCAGTGCTTGTGTTGCTGAAAGCCATATTAACAGCAGATGTAATACCGTTGATCTGAGTCATTGTACCAATACCCATAAGACCAGCGAGTGCACCGAATACAGCAAAGAGGATTGCAAGCCACTTCCACTTTGGTCCCATACCTTTTTCGATTGTATAGAAAGGTCCACCAAGAATATGACCGTCTTCTTTTACTTCGCGGTATTTTATAGCAAGCATACATTCTGCATATTTTGTTGCAGTTCCAAGAATTGCGGCAATCCACATCCAGAAAAGAGCACCAGGACCACCGGCTGCAATAGCAGTTCCTACACCGACGATGTTACCTGTACCGATTGTCGCAGAAAGTGCAGTACAAAGAGCAGCAAATCCAGAAAGCTCACCTTCTCCTTCATTTTTCTTGAAGATACCTTTGAAGGCTCTTCCCAATTTTGTAAACTGAATACCTCTTGCACGGATAGTAAGAATTAATCCAGTAGCAAGAATAAGGATCATCGTAGGGATTCCCCAAACAATGTCATCAATTTTTGTAACAATTGAGCTGAACATAGTTCATATCCTTTAAAATAAAAATAGAGTTTGCAACAATTCCAAATGACGGAAAAGAAACAAACTCTCCAAAGAGAAAAAACAGAACAATTTTAAATAGCTCCGTCCTTTATGCCTGAGATATCAGCTTTAATAGCCTTAACCCTTCGGCGTCCTATTGGTGTATAGGAACTCTCCAGAGAATCAATGCCGTAAAACACGTTACGAACATCAATATTAAAATTATATATGATTCTATGTAAAAATACAACAAAAAAAAGGAACTCCATTGCTGAAGTTCCTTTCTAAAGGAGTGGATAGGAGTCGAACCTACCAATGATGGTTTTGCAGACCAGTCCCTTACCGCTTGGGTACCACTCCAAAAAAATGTAGTGTTAATTTATCAGAAATTGCACGACTTGTCAACATAGCGAAAGCTTCTGTTTGTTGGTAACAATCATTTTTACTGCTTTCGCTTGCAGTTTTATAAATATAAAACTGCACATTTCTCGAAACTTGATTTAATTAGCAGATAGTTCTTTTGCCGCTATGACAGAGCCCAACACGCCGCAGGCACATAAAACCAGATTGCCAATTGTTCCAAAGCTTATGAATGCACATAAAACGATTATTACGGCTGACATGACAAAAATTGCAATTTCGCGGAGCCAGAACATTTTTTCATTTCCTTCTGAACCAGCTTCTGTGTTCTCGCCATTATTCTCCCGGCGCTTACCATACTTTTTAATTCTGAATGGGATTGATATTAAAACCGCAACGTATAATACTGCAGCAACACCGGAAATGATTACATTTATTCCAACTGGCAGTTCAGCTCCACTCATTACTTATTTCTCCATTCAACAAACTTCATAAGGGCTTTTCTGCCGCTTGTAAACGCAAACGGAATGTTTTCTACATCCTCTTTTGAACGTACCCTGTAAGAGCGGAAACCGGCAACCTCACCTTCCTGTGCTTTAAGATGAGTAATATAATCATCTATACTTTTATACTCTTCCGGCAGTTTTGCAGTAAAGAAAAGGTCACAGGTATGATATTCAATATTCTTGTACGGATAAACATTCGGGTAAGTACACAAAAAATGAAAGTCTTTTACATCAATAGACATTTCTTCCTTGCATTCACGGGCAACTGCATCTTCTGCTGTTTCATCAAAATCAACAAATCCACCCGGTAAATCAGCGCAGCCCAATTTAGGTTCATTTGCACGTACAGCAAACAGAATGTTATCATCCTTATCATAAATCATAATACCTACAGCGGCCGCAACATTGTTATACAGGGTATAACCACAGTCCGGACAAACCCATTTTCGGTTTCCAGGATTCTGAACGTTTCTGCCTCCACAATTCGGGCAATAAATAAAATTGTTATCCATATCAATTCCTTCTATATATATTTATATATTTTTTTTCTATAAATAATTTACTTAAAACAGCGCATTGTAATTGCATCGGCCAAGGCTTCAGAACGTTTTACGGTTTGAATTATGAGTGGAACTATAAGCGGAATCATAACCCGTATCTTAGCCATCACCCCTTTTACCTTTCCAAAGCTTCCCCTGATAATCTGAGTTTTTATAATACCGGAGGCTTCATCTACAAGAAGCGGAATAAACCTGAAAATTATTTCCGTAATCAGAATAAAATAACGTACAGGGATTTTTATAAGTGAAAGAGGTTTCAGCAGTACACTCATTCCATCAATTAAATCGTATTCCGGCGTAGAGATAAAAAATGCACTTATACAGGACAAAGCCGCATACGTTCTGAGAATTGTTGCAAGACAAAACAGCAGCTTTGATGGAGTTACATAAAACCATTTCCAGCTTGTAAACGCAGCTTCACCTTCCACAGCCGGATGAAAAATCATCTGAAAAATACTGAACAGCAGCAGGAATGGAAGAATCTTAATCCAGACAAGAACAAGCCTCTTTAAGCTGAAGCCTGCAAGCTTACAGTAAATTATAGATACACAAAGCATTGCTGTACAAAGCCATACAGGTCTTACTGCAAGAGAACAGACAAAAAGAAGCAGGAATAACAGGATTCTCCATACAGCAGGAAGATGTTCTAAAACTGATTTTTTATTTCTTCGTGCGCCCGCCAGTGATGCAGTTACATTCCTTAAGTTTGCTAACGTTGCTTCAAAAGGATATGGTTCCAGTTTAGTAAGATTTCCAAGAGTTTTCTTGGAAGGATTTGCCTTTATTTCCGATTCAAAAATTGATTCATCATCTTCTTCACTGTCAAAAACAATGCGGCCCTTATCAATTCCAATTTCACGGTCGGCAAAACGAGCTTCATCCCTTTTGTGAGTACTGAAGAAAACTGTTTTACCTTCATCGGCAAGCTTACGCAAAAGCATCATAACTTCATAGCGTGATTCTCCATCAAGCCCGGCTGTTGGTTCATCAAAGAAAAGGATATCGCTGTCCATTGCAAGTATACCGGCAATTGCAAGCCGTCTCTGTTCACCACCGCTTAACTGTACGGTCTGCCTGTCACCAAAAGTTTCATATGGAAGCTTTACCGCCTCCATTGCCTCCACAACCCGCGCCTTTAATTTTTTGCCTTTTACTCCAAGGTTTTTCGGCCCGAAAGCAACGTCATCGGCAGCAAAGCTTTCAAACAGGGCATCTGTACAATTCTGCTGGGCAATAACCGGAGCACTCTTACAATAAATCTCACCGGAATTACATTTTAAAAGCCCGCACGCAAGCTCCATTACTGTAGATTTTCCAGCCCCGGAAGGCCCTGTAAAAGCAGTAAGAGTACCTTCATATAAATTAAAGCTCAAATCGGTTAATGTCTGATAGCTTGCTGATGAATCATAATTAAAAGACACATTTGAAAAACGCAGCGAAAGATTTTTCTGGTCATCATCTTCCTGGTCATTGTTTACAGATTTTTTATATTCATCAAGAGCCGGCCCCAGAATCATTTTTTTATAATCTTCATTGTCAAAAAAGGCTTCGCAAGTTCCTGTATAAAAGATTTTTCCATCCTTCATACCGATTATATTTTCTGCTTCCTTTATTGCTTCTATATCATGAGTTACGTGGAGGATTGTATTGCCTTCCTTGTGCCAGTAGCGCAAAAACTCAAAAATACTTTCACGGGAATCGGGGTCAATCATTGCAACGGCTTCATCAAGAATAAGGATATCGGGCCAGATTGCAAGCATACCGCTCAAGGCTGCTTTTTGTGTCTGCCCCAGAGAAAGTGCAGCCGTAGCCGACTGGGCCTTATCGAGCAAATCTACCACAGTCAGTGATTCTATTGTCCTGAGTTCAATTTCTGCCTTTGGAAGCCCAAGATTCTGCGGACCAAAAGCTGTATCACGCGAAACTATTCCACTTACGAGCTGGTCCTTTGGCGACTGAAAAACAAGTCCAATCCGCATATTTTCCTGGATTTTTACCGTACCTTCATCCTGTTTAAGCAACCCGCAGATAATTCTTGTAAGCGTACTTTTTCCGCTTCCATTAAGTCCTACTAAAGCAGTATAAGAACCTTTTTCTATTTCAAAAGAAACATTATCTACGGCCCTTTTACCTTCGGAATATGAGAAGCTTATGTTTTCAGCAGAAATTATACTCATTGTTCAATAATATATCATAATAAAAAAAAGACTGAAAGTACAAACTTTCAGTCTTTTATAGATTCTCATTTTAAGTACGAGAATTGCAGATTATTAATCTTCAAGAGTAATAGTAACAACAACTGTTCCTGTAGTTGGAATTGGAACTTCAGCAGGAACCTGTTCTGCCTTTGTACCAGTATTGTTTGCAGCATCTTTTTGAGCCTGTGTATTACCAGTATTCTTTATTTTGTCTGTTTTGTCGGCTGTCTGTGAAGTTGATTTTTCATACTTTCCTGCTGTTGTAGCTTTTGTTCGCTGACCAGCACCTACAACAATAGAACCATCTGTTGAAGTAGAAGAAATGTCTTTTCCATCAGTTGTGGCATTTGCAGACTTATTATTATCTTTATTGCCTGTGTTAGTAGAAGTCGTATCACCAGCATTAGTATTTGAAGCTGTTTCTGTAGTTGCAGTTGTATCTGTAGTTCCTGCAGTATCAGTGTTTTCAGTAGAATCTGTAGTTCCAGTAGAATCTGATGAATCTGTAGAAGCAGAAGAGCCTGCTTCACCTTCGTTTCCTGATTCTTCTTCACTTTCTTCTTTCTTATCTTCAGAACCTTCTTCTGTAACAGGAGGAGCAACATAATCCTTTGCAGCAGTTACAACAACGGCACCTTCAGCACAAGTAACAATACCACCGGCAGTTACCGTATAATCAGTACCTCGCACAGAAGCTACTGCAACGGCTGTTCGGGCTGTGTAGTCAATTTTCTTATTATCAGTATGTGTTACCTTTGAACGAACAGCACCTGTGTTTACGTAAAGACTTACAGTATCTTTTGTACCGGAAGTCTTAAGGGTTTCAATTGTAACACGAGTTAAAGCAGGAACAGCCATAATTGAACCATTCAGGTTGATTCGTGCTTCAGACTGAAAACCAGTATTAATTGTATCGGACTGGGCAATTACATCGCCTGTTTTAAGAGGAATCCAATCGCTTCCATTATGGCTTACTTCAACCTTTCCTTTTACATAAGTTACCTTTGCTTCAGCCGAAAATAGCGGCAAACTGATTACCGTAGAAACTATAAATGCAAGTACTAATTTTACAAGAGTTCTTTTCATAAAATACCTCCGCTTGCTTTAGAATGATAATGCAGCTCTAAGAGTTGCTGTAAGGTTATTGTCATTACTTTTTGATATATCAATATAACTATTTATATCAAGACCAAGCTGTAAATCGGTGAAAGGTGCATAAATAAATGATAAATCGGCTTCCACACCCTTTACTTGAACCTCGCTCTCTGGAATAGCCAAAAGAACCTTAGATGTAACACCAACATATACTTTATCTACTACAAAAGAACATGAAACATTTGGAATGATTGCTCCCGTAGTCTGTGGTGCTGAAAGTGAATTAACAACTGAACGTGAAGTTACACCAAGGAAAGGACTAAGGAATCCATTTTTTCCAGAAGCATATTCTGTTCCTAAAGAAACACTCATAATATCTGTAGGATACATATACAGACTGAAAGTTGAATAATTCATAATTGATGCAAAATCTGTTGTACCAAAAGCTGAAGCTAAATAATAGAAGACTTTATTAGAAAGTGGACCAGAGAACAATAAAGTTCCATAATAACGGTTGTATTTTTCTTCTCCCATATCCAAAACAGCCAAAGCCTGAATACTCAAAGCCTGATTAGCAAATAATGAAGGGAACTCAAAAGTTGCACCTGCAGGAACAAAACCGTTTGCAAGATTATAGAACTTATTTTTTGACTCAAAAACAACACCATCTTTATTAAGCATGGAAACTGCAAGAGAGTTCAGTAATCCTGTATATCCACCGAAAGCAGAAAATGCAAACTTTCTTCCAGAATATTTTATGGAAGCTCCATCAAAGTTCTGGATAAAAATAGCAGAAGTACTGTCGGCAAACATATATCTTCCGGCTGAAAAAGAAAAAGTTCCTTTATTAAGTTCATAATCACCGTATATTTTAAACAAATCTACATCTGCAACATTTACAAAATCATTATTTCCGTCTGTCACTGTGAACGTATATTTATACATTCCTTCGCCAGAAAAATACATTCCGCTTTGTCCAAGAGGAGTAGTAATCCACATATAAAGACTGTTTGATTGTGAAAAAGAAAAGTTATTAAAATTTGGAAGAAGAGCTTGTGTATCATTCTTAAAGATTCCACCCCACTCCAAAGAAACAGCTGGTGTAACAAAAACAAAAAGTGCACAAATGGCAGTAATTAAAAATCTATTTTTAACATGAAGTTTCATCTGTCATCACTCCTATTCAATATCCATTCCCATGCATTCATCATCTGTACCATATTCAAGCATACACAAAGTGAGAATGTTAAGAGCTTCAAAACCATTTACTGTATCGTATGGATCGGCATTATGCGGTAACACACCATCTGCCTTAAAAAGTTTAAAAGTATAACGAGGAGAACCCCTTGTAAGTTTATACATAAGACTGCCGCCCTGCAAATCCGGCCACAACCTTGAATAAATATAAGCAAGATTAATAAGACAAACAGGCTCATTTACTTCCATATGCATAGGAATCTGGCCTTCGTCATAAAGAGCACTGACAGCTTCTCCATAACTTGCATCATCAGGAATCAGATTCTGTCTGATTGCAGAAAGATAACAGATTTCACCATAGCATACCTCGTCAGATTCCAAAATCTTAGTGATTACATCTGCTGACTGAGCATAAATACAGCTTGCGATAAACAAGCATATTAATATTGATACTATTTTCTTCATAACCTATATTTTACAATACATTTTTTTCAATGTCTACAAATAAAAAATAATTAAAAAATGTAAAAATTATTGCCGATTACACTTTTTTTTTATATCTTTTAAAGCAAAATCTTAAATGGTTTAACAATTCGGAGGCTTTGGCTTCCTCGAAAATAATTTTTTTCAAAATATAGAGGTATTAAAATGGCAAAACAATTAATGTTTAGCGAAGATGCACGAAAAAAACTGCTCTCTGGTGTTGAGCAGATTTCAAAGGCTGTAAAAGTTACCCTCGGACCATGCGGACGAATGGTAATGCTTGATAAAAAATACGGCGCACCTACAATCACAAAGGATGGTGTTTCTGTTGCAAAGGATATTGAACTTGCAGACCCGTTTGAAAACATGGGTGCTCAGTTTGTACGCGAAGTTGCAAGCAAGACAAATGATGATGCAGGTGACGGTACAACAACAGCTACAGTTCTTGCTTATGCCCTTGTTCGCGAAGGTGTAAAATCTGTTGCAGCAGGCATGACTCCTATTGAGCTTAAACGCGGTATGGACAAAGCTGTAAAAATTGCTGTAGACGAAATTAAAAAGAATGCAAAACCTGTAAAAGGTGCTGATGATATTACAAACATTGCTACAATTTCTGCCAACAACGATGCTGAAATCGGAAAAATGCTTGCTGATGCTATCGAAAAGGTTGGAAAAGACGGCGTAATCACTGTAGAAGAGTCAAAGAACATGGAAATGACTGTTGATACAGTTGAAGGTATGCAGTTTGACCGCGGTTACATTTCATCATACTTTGTAACAGACCGTGAAAGAATGGAAGCTGATTTTGATGATGCCTATGTTTTGATTTACGACAAGAAGATTTCTGCAATGAAGGATTTGCTCCCAATCCTTGAAAAGGTTGCAAATGCAGGCCGTGCACTCGTAATCATCTGTGAAGATGTTGATGGCGAAGCTCTTACAACTCTTGTTTTGAACACAATCCGTGGTACAATCCGCTGCTGTGCAGTTAAGGCTCCTGGTTTTGGCGACAGAAGAAAGGATATGCTCCAGGATATCGCAATTTTGACTGGCGGTACAGTTGTTAGCGAAGAAGTTGGTCTTAAACTTGAATCTTGTGATATTGATGTTCTTGGTAAAGCAAAATCAATTAAGATTGACAAAGACAATACAACAATCGTTGGCGGTGCAGGAACTCAGAAGGCTATTAAAGAGCGTGTTGAAGAAATTAAGAACGCAATTGCTAAATCTTCTTCAAGCTACGATAAGGAACAGCTGCAGAAACGACTTGCCAAGCTTGCAGGTGGTGTTGCAGTAATCAGCGTCGGTGCTAACACAGAAACAGAAATGAAGGAAAAGAAGTTCCGCGTTGAAGATACAATTGCCGCTACACGTGCTGCTTTGGAAGAAGGTATTGTAACTGGTGGTGGAATGGCTTTGATTGAAGCTGCAAAAGCACTCGATACAATTCCTGCGGACCTTACAGAAGACGAAAAGGTTGGATTTAAGATTGTCCGCCGTGCTCTGGAAGAACCAATCCGCCAGATTGCAGAAAATGCCGGTCTTGACGGTGCCGTTATTGCTGAACGCGCTAAGAATGAAAAGAAAGGAATTGGTTTTGATGCAAGAAAAGCTGTTTGGACAAATATGCTTGATGCCGGAATCATCGACCCTGCAAAGGTAACCTGCTCTGCCCTCAAGAACGCCGCATCTATTGCCGGTACAGTCCTCACAACCGAATGTGCCATCACCGATATCCCAGAACCAAAAGCCCCAGCCGCTCCAGCTCCAGACATGGGCGGAATGTACTAAGGCTTTAAGTTTTAGTAAATAGTGGATAGTAAATAAAGTCCCGGATTATAAAGGGAAATGTGTAAAAAGAATGTAGTGAAGTGGAAGACTGGCTACAAACTGCATCTGCAAAATGCTTAATAAAAGTATTTGTTAAGTAAGAGTTCATTGCAGCTAGCAGTTTGATAGACAGGCTGCAACGTAACTACATTCTTTTTTTGTATAAATGATTTATAATACGGAAGCTTTAAGAACATATTGAAAAAATACGTATAACGTTTTACTATCTACAGTATGATAACACTAAAAGAATTAGCCGCCCGCTGCAACGTTTCCATCGCAACTGTTTCCAACATACTGAATGGCAAAACAAACGTTTCAGAGGCAACAAAACAAAAAGTTTTACAGGCAATTAAAGAAACCGGTTACCGGCCAAGCTACATTGCACGAAGCCTGCGCGCATCAAAGACAAAAACAATCGGATTGATAATAGACGAACTTTCAGCTTTCAGCTCACCTGCCCTTATTGAAGGCGTTTTAACTTATCTTGAAAGTAAAAATTATAAAGCAATTATAGAAACTCTCCGACTTTATTCAAAATGGGGAAATCAGCCTTATACAGAAGATTACAAAAATGTAGTTATGGCATCGGTAAACGAAATGCTTTCTATAAAAGTAGACGGTATTATTTATGTTGCCGCACACGCTCATGATGTTGATTATTTTCCGACAGATCTTCCAGTTCCAATCGTAATTTCTTATGCATTCCAGTCAAGCAGTAAAATCCCGTCGTTACGTATTGATGATGAAACTGCCGGTTACGATATGACAAAGTATCTTATAAGCAAGGGACACAAAAAGATTGCAATAATTGCCGGTGAAGAACAGGATTTACATGGTCATGACCGACTTGTTGGTTTTGAACGCGCAATGAGGGAAGCCGGACTTCCTGTTGACAAAAAGCTTTTTGAAGCCGGAAAATGGAGCCGCGGAAATGGATACCTTGCCTGCCAGAAACTTTTTGAAAAATCAAACGATTTTACCGCAATTTTCTGCTTTAACGACCTTATGGCTGCCGGCTGCTACGATTAT
>JAEETM010000176.1 GCA_016290335.1 Treponema sp.
AGGCCAGACAGGGAAGGGTGGAATTATAAACTGCCATCCATGGCCAGCAAACCTTATACCAGGCGAGCGTAAAATCACGATAGCCGCGAACTGCATCTCCAAAGCGGCGGAAGGAATCTCCATCTTTATTGAAAACCTTAATGGCCTCCATACCGTTTACATACTCGATGATTGTGTTGTTCATCTTTTTTGCAGACTCGTAATAAGCTCCCATTTTTATCATTCCGGCCTTCATCATCATAGACATTGCAAAAACACCTACAGGAATTATTGCCAGAGTCAAAAGTGCAAGGCGCCAGTCCACTATGAACATTGCAAGTATCACGATGAGGGGAACTAAAAGATTTGCAATTCCCTCTGGAATGGCGTGGGCAAGCAGAATCTCAATCTGGTCGATGTCGTCTGTAAAAACACGCTTTATCTGCCCGGTTCCCATTTCCTTGATATTTCCCAAAGGCTGATTTTCTAGTTTTGACTTTAGTGAGATTCGGATATTTTTCAGCGTGTTATAAGCACTCACGTGAGAAAAACATAAGCCTGTCGTATAAGAGATTGCGTAAAAAGCAAGGCAGGCAAAAATCAATAAAACGCGGACTACAACAAAATGAAAGTCCGGCAGCTGATGTCTTGTAAGCGGAAGAATCAGCTGATACAAAAAGAAATAAGGTGCTACGTTGGCAATAATTCCAAGCGTTGTTAGCACCGAAGCGATTACCGTATATTTTTTATACTTACCAATATACGGGGCTACAGATTTTAACATATAAAGGCCTCTTAAACTTTTTAATGATTTTTATTTTTTCTTTCCCTGATTTGCAACTGCGTTCATTTTTGCGGCAATTGCTTCCTGGTCGCCAAGGTAGTAGTGTTTGATTACCTTGAAGTTGTCGTCAAACTCGTAAACAAGAGGAGTTCCAGTTGGTATATTTACTTCGATGATTTCTTCCGGAGTGAGGTTGTCCAGATACTTTACAAGAGCGCGGAGACTGTTGCCGTGGGCTGCGATAATTACGCGTTTTCCGGCTTTCATCTGTGGTTTGATTTCTTCGAGGAAGTAGGGAACTACGCGGGCAATTGTTGTTTCAAGGCTTTCGTTCTGTGGGAGGAAGCTTGGATCTACATCGCGGTACATTGCCTGTTTTTTTGCGGAGCGTTCATCATCATCTGCGAGTACTGGTGGCTTTACATCAAAAGAACGTCGCCAGATTTTTACCTGGTCCTCGCCAAACTTTTCTGCAGCTTCTGCCTTGTTCTTTCCCTGAAGGTCGCCGTAATGGCGTTCGTTGAGCTTCCAGGTTTTAATTACAGGAAGCCATTCTCTGTCCATTTCGCAAAGTATTCCATTAAGTGTGTGGATTGCGCGTTTCAGATAGGATGTGTAACAGATATCAAAATCATATCCTTCTTTTTTAAGCAGCTGACCTGCAGCCTTTGCTTCCTCACGTCCTTTATCGGAAAGTTCTACATCTGTCCAGCCTGTAAAAAGGTTAAGTTTATTCCATTCACTTTCGCCATGGCGAACTAAAACTAATTTTGTCATTTTTTTTGCCTCGAAAAATAATTTTTTATAGTGTTAGTATTGACTAACTTATAAATACAATATATATTCTTGAATAGTTAGTCAATACTAACGTAAGAAACAGATGTATGAGGTAATCTGATGAAAATAGCAGTTATATATGCCAGCACAACTGGTAACACAGAAGCAATGGCAAACGCAATAAATGAAGCTTTGAAGGCATCGGGAGAGGATGTAGTTTTTGGAACAGCAGACAGTGCAGATAAAGCATCTGTTCTAAGCTGTGATGTAATTCTTCTTGGAAGCCCTGCAATGGGCGAAGAAGTTCTTGAAGACACAATGGAAGCTTTTTTTACAGAAATTGAAGGTTCGCTTAAAGGAAAGAAAGTTGGAATCTTTGGTTCTTATGACTGGGGAGATGGACAGTGGCTCCGGGACTGGGAAGACCGTTTAAATCTGATTGGTGCTGTAAGTGTTGCAGAACCACTTATGGTTCATCTTACCCCGGAAGCAGCAGATGTTGCGCAGTGTAAAGACTGGGCTTTATCTGCAATAAAATAGGCTCTTATAAAATAAATATATATTTTTTAGCCGTCTGGTTTCATGTCATAGGCCAGACGGCTTTTTTTTTGGGGCACGAGGCCCCATGCCTTTATCTCAACTTTGTATAACCGTAAGTAGCAGCATCACCAAGTTCTTCTTCAATTCTAAGCAGCTGATTATATTTTGCCATTCGGTCTGTGCGGCTCATAGAACCTGTCTTAATCTGACCGCTGTTAGTTGCAACTGCAATATCAGCAATTGTTGTATCTTCAGTTTCACCTGAACGGTGTGAAGTAACAGTTGTGTAACCGTGACGGTGTGCCATTTCGATTGCTTCCAGGGTTTCAGTAAGGGAACCAATCTGATTTACCTTGATAAGGATTGAGTTACCGGCTCCCATTTTAATACCTTTTTCAAGGAACTTAACGTTTGTTACAAAGAGGTCATCGCCTACAAGCTGGCAGCGGTCTCCAATACGGGCAGTAAGCTTTTTCCAGCCTTCCCAGTCATTTTCATCAAGACCATCTTCAATTGAGTCGATTGGATATTTTGTGATGAGTTCCTCAAGGTAAGCAATCTGTTCATCATCGCTAAGTTCTTTTCCATTTGGATCTTTAGGAGTTCCGTTGGAAAGCTGTTTGTAGTTGTAGAAGAACTTGCCGTCGCGCTCAACACTGAACTCAGAAGAAGCACAGTCCATTGCAATCTTTACATCCTTTCCAGGTTTGTAGCCTGCATCTTTAATTGCCTTTACGATTGAATCAAGTGCATCATCAATTCCATCAAACTTTGGAGCAAAGCCGCCTTCATCACCAACTGCAGTACTCAATCCGCGTTTTTTCAAAAGCTTTGCAAGAGCGTGGAAAACTTCGGCACCCATGCGGATAGCTTCGCGTTCAGTTTTAGCACCAACAGGACGAATCATAAACTCCTGGAATGCGATTGGAGCGTCAGAATGTGCACCACCATTAATAATGTTCATCATAGGAACTGGAAGTACATGAGCATTTGCACCACCAATGTAGCGGTAAAGAGGAATGTTCAAAGCTTTTGCTGCTGCCTGAGCTGTTGCAAGAGAAACTCCAAGAATGGCATTTGCACCAAGCTTACTCTTTGTTGGAGTTCCATCCAGTGCGAGCATCTTCATGTCAACAGCACGCTGTTCAAAAACATTAAAGCCCTTCAGAGCAGGAGCAATAATCTTATTTACATTATCAACAGCCTTAAGAACTCCTTTTCCACCATAGCGTTTTTTGTCTCCATCACGAAGCTCAAGTGCTTCATTTTCACCGGTTGAAGCTCCACTTGGAACTGCTGCCCGACCAAGTACTCCATTTGCAAGAATA
>JAEETM010000075.1 GCA_016290335.1 Treponema sp.
ATGATTGCTCAGATGTTTGTATTTGTTACTCCAGACTATGTTCAAATGTGCCGCCTTATGGGTGATGAAGCCGAAGCAAAACGCGCTGAAGAGCTTTGCAAAAAGATGGAAGAAGCTATCTGTACTGCAGGCTGGGACGGTGAATGGTATGTTCGTGCTTATGATGATTTTGGCCACAAAATTGGTAGCCACGAATGCGAAGATGGAAAAATCTTTATTGAAAGCCAGGGCTTTGGTACTATGGCAAAGATTGGAGCCGATAAGGGGTACCCACAGAAATCACTCGACAGCGTAAAAAAATATCTTGATTCTAAATACGGTATTGTAATTCTCTGGCCAGCATACCAGAACTACCACGTAGAACTTGGTGAAGTTTCTTCTTATCCACCTGGATACAAAGAGAACGGCGGTATTTTCTGCCACAACAATCCTTGGGTTGTAATTGGTGAAGTTGTAAACGGTCGTCCTGAAGATGCCTTTGAACACTACACAAAGATTGCTCCGGCCTGGGTAGAAGAAAAATGGTCTGATATCCACCGCACAGAACCTTATGTATACAGCCAGATGGTTGCAGGAAAAGAAGCTCGCCGCGAAGGTGAAGCTAAAAACTCATGGCTTACTGGTACTGCTGCCTGGAACTTTGTTGCACTTTCACAGTACATCTGCGGTTTGCGTCCACAGCATGCAGGTCTTGAAATTGAACCACGCCTGCCAAGCCACGTAAAGAATGCAGAAATTACACGTAAGTTCCGTGGTGTAACTTACCACATTACTGTTGAAAACAAAAAGAATACAGGTGCTGTTTCCCTTGAAGTTAAGGGCGGAAAGGCAAATGGTTTGATTGTTGCTGCAGATAAGGGTGTAAAGGAAGTTTACGTAAAGGCAACGGTTGCGTAAAAAAGGATTCCCCGGTCAAGCCGGGGAATGACAGAATGTTATTGCTGCAGATGTTTTAAAGCGTATCTAATTTGCAAAAAATACAAATCGCCAATTTCATCACCATATGGATTGTTCGCAACCAGGCTTTTGAGACGAGAAATTTCAAGTGCATCAGAATCTTCATCAGATGCAGCAGCAAGCAGTTTTTCAGAATAAGCCAATGTCTCTAATTCCTTATTTCTCATAGAAATATTATATTGAGACCAGGAAAAAACTTCTGGCGAACCATCTCTCTTTAACCGCCGCCCCATTATCCTTCCGTCTACCGAAGCAAGACCACTTCTTGACATTGGAACCCTAATAGCAAGCACAGAAGCTCTTCCAAAGGTAGTTTCTTCTTCTATAATTTCTGTCTGAACGCAAAGTGAAGGTTCAGTTTTATTTGAAATAAGAGATTTTATCCCTGCCAAATCATAATGTTCTTTGTTAATACCAGTTATTTCACCATTATCTTCAATTCCAACGTATATAATCCCACCAAAGGTATTTGCTAAAGCAACTACCTCATCGAGCAATTCTGAATCGCTTATATTTCTACTACCGCTTAAAAACTCAACTGTAAAAGATTCTTTTTCTGGAATTGAGCGCATTATCATAACCACCTGATTCAATTTAATTTATTAACATTCACTCTTACATTACAAGTGCACTTGAAATGGTAAAACAGTTATCACCGATGTGTTCGATGGCACGTACAATATCAATGTAGAGAAGCTCGGCTTTAACATCGGCACCGCCTTCGAGACGTTTGCGGGCAACCTTCTTCAAATCCTTGCGGAATGCATCTATGCCATCTTCAAGCTCGCGGGCAAGCTCAAGCTTTTCGGAAGTAATCTGTTTATTTATATTTATGCGGATAAACTGGAGGAACTGGCGGACAAGCTCAATGTAAGGAAGCAGGCGCTCCATATCCTCAGTTTTAAAGGTCATTTTCTTTTCGATTGAGCGGCAGATAAGCATAATTGTTCCAAAACAGCTGTCGCTCATATTTTCAAGCTCATCTACAATCTGAATCATGGAAGAAATATGTGTAAGCTGCTTTTCTGTAATCTGCAGGGCCTGACACTTAATAAGATAATGAGTAATCTGCTCGTGCATCTGGTCAACATAATCTTCTGCATTAACCATAAGCTCTTTATATTTTTCTATATAATCATTGTTTCGTTTTGTAATACCAATCTGAATCTTATCAAACATATCGGTAACAACATCGGTCATATCTGCAATTGCGGCTTCTACCTGAATGATATGGGTTGTAACGCTGTCTTTTGCAGGAAGCTGTACGAAATCGAGTCTGTAGATGTTGTTCTGCTTTTCTTTATCATCCTTAATGATTTTTTTAGAAAGAAGTACAAGAGGATTCTGAAGAGGCAGAAGTATTACCGTAGACAGAGTTTTAAATACCGTATGCAGCATTGAAATGCGGATTGCAATGTTTGAGTTTGCGTGGCCCGGTGTAAGCAGTACAACAAGGTCAAGGAAAGGCTTAAAGAAGATAAGTGCAAGGATTGTACCGAATACATTGAACATTACGTGAATTGCGGCTGAACGGCGGGCATCTGCATTTGCATTTACAGCACCAAGAATTGCATCTATTGTAGAACCAATGTTGCTTCCCAGTGTCATTGCGGCGGCAAGTTCCCAGTTTATAAGACCATTGTAGGCCATGGTGATTACGATAGCAGAAAAGGCTGAAGATGAATGAAGGAGTGCTGTAATCAGAATACCGATGATAAAGCCAAGGCAGATTGCAAAAAAACCGCTTCCCTGAATCTTAAAGAGCCAGCCCAGCTGTTCCGGTGTAAATACATCGCTTAAGCCCGACAAACCAAGGAAAAGCATTCCAAAACCCATAATTGCTTCGCCAAGATTCTTATAAGGGCCTTTTTTCTTAATAAGGATGGTCAGGAAATATCCTAGACCAAATACTGGAATTGCAAAAGCTGAAATCTTAAAATTAAAGCCGAAGATTGAAACAATCCAGGCTGTGATTGTAGTACCAATGTTTGCACCAAAAATAACACCCACAGATTGAGTAAGGGTCATCAAGCCTGCATTTACAAAGGTTACGACCATTACGGTTGTTGCACCAGAAGACTGTACAATCATTGTAACGACGAGACCTGTAAGAAGAGCTACAAAACGGTTGCCTGTTATAACGCTCAGAGCACGCTGGAGCTTTTCTCCGGCACTTTTCTGAACACCGTCACTCATCAGCTTCATTCCGTAAAGGAGGAATCCGAGGCTGCCGATTAGTTCAAACACGGGCATTAAGAAGTTCATAATAATGAATGATACACGAAAAATAAGGTTGTTTCAATGCAAAGAAATCTACTCTCAGCAAGATTCGGATTATTCAAAACAATAATTATAGGTCTGATTTATGTATTTGCCTGTTTTCACAGAAACAAAAATATACTATATTATATTTGTGATTATGAAACCTTTTAATAATACAAAATCATACCAACTTTTTGTGGCTATCATCATTTCACTTTCCATCTTTTCTATAAATGCCTGCCACAAGGAAGAGCCAGAAGAAATTGACCAGAATATTGCGCAGTTAAAAATATCAGATTCTTCGGAAGTAAATCCTTTTGGTAATTCAGAAAACTGCTGGCAGTATACAAACAAGAAAATCTACATACTTTTTGGATACGACTTTAATGACCAGGAGCTTGTAAACTCCTGCACAAGTCTGCTTGAAAAAAAATACGGACTTACTGCTGACGGAGGTTTGATTCAAACAATCACCTACCCTGACAGCTTTAAGCACAACGGAAAAAACTATATTTCTGAACTGACTTCAATGCTTACAGAAGCAGACGGCGACTTACTGGGAGTAATAATTCTTGGTGCCCCGGACAATACACATATAGCTCTTGGGCGCTTGCAGGATTACTGGAGCATGAAGGTTCCTTATCCTGTTTTTTCACTTTTTCCACAGGATGAATCGCTTGGAATGGAATCTACCTGTGACCTGGTTTTAGACAAGCAGCAGACAGCAGATGTTACCGGCAGCATAGTTTCTGAAGAAGCTGTGAGTCAGAAAATTAATGATTTTCCGGAAATCCTTTTCTCCTGCATTGATTATATGATGATTTTAAACGGACCACTAAAAAAAGATGGTTCTGTACAGGCTCATGTAGCCCAGATGCTGCACGGGAAAAAACTCCAATATTACACAGATCCCGAAACGGGACTTCACGCAATAAATCACTTTGTGCTATACTAACGCCCTATGATTGAACTCATTCAACAAAAAGACGATTTAATTGGCTCTATGGAAGCTATTAATAACTTAAAGCAAAAAGAGCATGCCAGAGTTATTGTAATTTCTGATATACATGGAGAATACAGAGCTTTGCTTCAGGTTATCAGAAGATATGGTCCCGAATGCGATGCAATCATTTTTTGCGGAGACATAGAAAGAGACCTGAGAAATCTTTTGGAAACTGCTTTTGCAGATGATGATTTTAGAGAGTTGATACCACCAGTTATGGCTTTTGTGAGGGGAAATTGCGACCAGATTCCAATGCTGGAAGTTGAAACATCTACTGATGACAAACAGATCAAAATGGAAAGATTCCGTTTTCCAGACAGGCAGTATTTAACAGTAAACGGTCAGCGCATTTTAATATGTCACGGTCACTTAGAAAGTGTTGAACACAGCACGGCCTGTCTTTACACCGAAATGAGATACAATCACTGTACAATTGCAGTTCACGGGCATACACACAAGCCAGCTAACATTTATCTGATGGGAAACCAATATAGAATTATAAATCCAGGCAGCATACACGACCCGAGAGACGGTTATCCTGCAACCTTTGCAATTTTAACAGTTGAGAAAAATTTTGTTGATACTGCATTTATAGAAACAAAAAGCTCTCTGGACAGTCTGGGCGATTTTACTGTTCTGAAAAATTTTTCATAATCATTTTTACAAAACAAAGCAGTAGCTTTCATGACCCGGATAAACCTTTGTACCGGCTGGGATTGTTGTCTTGATTTTTACAAGGCTTTTTTTAAGTAAATTAAAATCTCCTCCGGCCATGTCTGTTCTACCGTAACCACCTTGATCAAAAAGAGTGTCCCCGCTAATTAGAAGACCATCCTTTTCATTGTAAAGACAGATTGAACCAGGTGTATGACCCGGTGTATGAATTACCTTCCAGTCTGGTGCTTCTATGCACTCAAGAGTTTGACCGTCAACAAGAGGGATTTCTGCGGGAGGAATTTTTGAAATTAATGGAATAAACTGTGAAATACCAAAAAGAGAGATGACTGCAGCTCCCATTGGTCCGGGAGGATTCTGCAGCTCATCAAATTCTGCCTGATGTATCAGAACAGGGGCTTTGGGAAATGCCTGTTTTACTGGAGCTATTCCAGTTATATGGTCAAAATGACTGTGAGTTAATACAATTCCCGTACATTCCAGCTTTTCTTTTTTAAGGTAATCAACAATTACCGTTTCATCGCGGGAAATACTGCAGGCAGCCGGGTCAACCACAAAACATTTTTTTTCACCAACAGGAACGACAAGTGTATTTACAGCAAGTCCTCCTGTTCTGATAACATGAATCTTAGTCAATACAGACCTCTGATTAAATACCGCCAAAAGGTTCTTTATCTGCAGTTGCTTTCTCTGCTGCTGCGTAAGCTGCGGCATCCTCTGCAGACATTTCTTCTGCTTCGCTATCGTAATTTTCTTCGTAGTTATCTGAGTAAGCTTCTGCTTTTTCTTCTCCGGCATCTTCATCCTTCTGCTTTGAGAAGCTTACAACAAGCTTGCGGCCACGGTAATCATAACCGTTTAATTTATCAATTGCAGTCTGGCAGTCTTCTGTATAAAGCTGAACAAAAGAATAATTAGCCAGAACCTTAATATCTCCTATTCTTTCTCTATCAATACCGCCAACAGCAATAAGAAGTCCTACTAAATCTCGAGGATATACACGGCGGTTTTTTCCAATGCTTACAAAAATTGAGGTAGCCAGTTCTGCTGGGATTTCTACTCTTGTGTGTCGTGGTCGCTCTTCTGTTTCTGCAGCAGCTGTTCTATCTGTTCCTTCAAAGCTTCTTTCTTTACGAGTTGAAGCCTTATAATCATCCTTTCTTTCTCTTGTATTTTCGTTCTTGTTTTTTGCCGCACCAAATCTATTAGCCTTTGGTTTTCCAAAAGAATGATAATGCTTTAATGCATCTTTAAGCATATAAGCAGTTACATACTTACGGCGTGAAAGAGGTACATTCTTCTTAAAAAGTCTTATTAACTCTGTAAGTGTATCAATATCCTCTTCTGTAGTAATTTTTTCGACAGCGTTCACTAAAAAATCAGCTGTCTTTTCTTCATTGATTTCAAACCCTCTGTTGTAGTTGTTGTAACCCATAAAAATCTCCTTAAAAAGAAATAAAAAAACTATTGCAGTTTTGCTGCATAACCGGATCCAATTTGCTCAAAGCCTGTACGTAATAATAACGGCAGAAGATATTCCGGTAAAATTATGTTTGGTAAAATAATCCATTCTTTTCCGCATTCCTTAAGTTTTAATAAAAACATTGAAAGCAGTTCACTTCCAATGCCCAGACCACGGAAAATCTCTGGAACGAAAAGGCTTGTAAGAACCATAACCTTTTCCTGTTTTTCTGTAACGGGAGATGCTGTTATACATCCTGCAAAATCATCCGAAAGACTCCGGCAGATACAGCCAGTCTGAGAGAAATTGTCATTTCGTTCGAACTGATTTCTCCACATTTCATAAAGGGCTGTTCTAATCTCAGCAGGGGTATCATCATTCTCCTGAAAATAAACGTGAACAATCTGGTCTATTTCCTTTTTATCTTGTTCCGGATCATAATCCCTAAAAATAAAATCATCATGCAAAAGCATTTCATCTGATTCAGGTAAATAATCCAGCTTTTCAAGACCCCAAACTTCACGCAGGGAATTATACCATTCGTTGATATATGAATACATGGCTCTTGTTTTAAAAATATGCCACTTTTTCTCAACCTCAGGGTAATTTTTTAATACGTTTCTAAAGTTCCTGAACACCCCCCTTCCCGAATGAAGCACTTCCTGCAGCTCTTCGCGCACTATAGGTGCATAAAGCTTTTGTACAAAATCTTCCCTTAACGAAAAACCTTCTGCAGAAGTCCATTCCGGTAAAGCATAATAGTTTTCTTCATCTACCTTGAGTTCCTCGGTCTTTTCTACAAGAGTTCCGTCATCTGCCTTTAATACAAAAGTTTTTTCCTGATTTTCAAGGGCGGACAGAATATTGTTTAGAAGACCGTCATTCAAGGTAAATGTCATTATTTTTTAAGCTCGCCGCTATTTGATATAATCTTACTGATAAGTCCGTATTCTACAGCTTCGTTTGCATCGAGCCAGAAATCTCTGTCTGTATCTTTAGTAACCTGTTCAAGAGAAGTTCCTGTTTCGTCAGAAATAAGCTTGTTCAATTTTGCACGGATTTTTTCCATATCTTTTGCGTAAATCTCAATGTCGGTAGCAACACCCCTCATTCCGCCAAGAGGCTGATGGATAAGGTAACGGCTGTTTGGTAAACCTACCCTTTTATCTTTTGGTACTGCAAGAAGAATCAATGTAGCAGCAGAAGCAATAAGCCCCATTCCAATGAGATAAACAGGAGATTTTACAAAACGAATCATATCAAAAATTGCAAAACCAGCATCTACGTCTCCGCCAGGTGAGTCTATATACATATAAATTGGTTTGTTAGCTTCGGAATCCAGGATAAGCAGCTGACGAACGATTGTGTCTGCAAGGTCTTTATTTATTTCGCCTGTAAGTATAATCTGTCTTGTTTTCAAGAACTTTTCGGTAAATGGATCAGGCATTTTTGGTGCCTTTTTTTCTTCTTCATCATCATCAAAACGTGGTACTGAATAAATTGATTTCATGTTATCGTATCTCCTGTATTTAAAGAAACGCGAGCAGTCGCGCAGCGTTTCATTGAATTGCAAAATAGCAGATTTGTGACGCTTCGCGGAACAAATCTTCATTTTTATAATATATTAAAATAAGAAGCAATTTTCAAGGAAAAACCATTTTTTTCCGATAATCTATAGTATGAAAAAGATATTCCTTTTAGTTTTTTTATTTGTTTCAAGCTTTTATGTTTTTGCAGCAAAAGTTTATAAATCAAGTGCTACAGCTTCTTATTACGGCAAGGATTTTCACGGAAAAAAGACTTCTAATGGTGAAGTTTTTAATATGAATGATTTGACCTGTGCCCATAAATCGCTCCCTTTTGATACGATTCTAAGGGTAACAAACCTTTCTAACGGAAAAACTGTAAAGGTCCGTGTAAATGACAGAGGTCCTTTTGTTGTTGGACGAGAGATTGATTTATCTACAGCAGCAGCCAAAAAGCTTGATATGATGAGTACCGGGACTGCAAAGGTTAAGATTGAAATATTAAAAATGGGACCTGATACAGCTTTGAGCAGACAGACTGCAGAAAAAGCACGTGAAATTATGGCTAAAAAGGAAGGAACTTCAAAAAGTTCTTCAAGCGGCAAGAAAAAGACATCCAGTGGTCAGACTTCCAGCAATTCGAAAAAAAAAACAACAGAAAGTCAAAAAAATGATAATGAAGTAAACAATGGGGACAACCTTAAAGATGCCACCCCGAATAATGGGGACAACCCTGAGCAGCCTGTTTTCTGGGACGTTCAGGTTGGTGCATTTAAATCTAAGGAAAATGCACGAAAACGGGCAAAAGCACTTTCAGAAGCAGGGTTTTCAAGCATTGTTATTCAGAAAACAGGCGAAATCTACAGGGTTGCAATAAAAGAAGTAAAAAGCGAAGATGTTGCTGAACTTGAAGGCAGACTGCAGGAAAAAGGTTTTTCGGAGTATACGATAAGAAAAAGAAACGTTTCAAAAAAGACCGATTAGTCATAAATCATACTATGACAATTACTGATTCTGTGTTATAATTATTTCTGTATAATTTGCTTAGGAGTAATGATAATGGAAGAATCAGAATTGGATCCTGAGATTGCGGCGCTACTTTCAAACGTAGGAACATCTTATAATGCAGGAGAAGCACTTTCTTCTGTAGAAGAAACAGAAATTGACACTTCTAAAACAACAGTTACACCTAGATCATCATCTGACTCTGTTCATACAGTAGACTTAAACAAAAAGAGCTTTGATAAGATTGAAAAGCTTGTAAACGATACCCCATCTGATGTATTTGACGATCCTAAATATTACAAAACTGCACTTTCAAACGAAAATGCTTCGGCACAGCGTGTTCATCAGATTCTTTCAAAATACCTTACAACACAGGACCCTAAAGACAGAGCCGTTTACCGCCAGCAGATAGTTACCTGCTATTGGGAACTTTTGCGTGGAATGGCTCCTAAAATGTCTGACTATAATCTCCCTATGCCAAAGAAAATGCTTATGCGCTTTGGTGTACTTTTACCTTCCCTTTTTAAGCCGGAAAGCAAAGAGTTTTTCTCTAAGATTTTTCTGGAAAACAAGGAAGGCGAACCTGTTCTTTATGTTGATGAATGGTTCAAGGAAATTGCATCGGGCCGAATGAAGAACTCTATGACTGACGAAAAAAAGCAGCCACAGAAAAACCTTACAGCAGATGAAGCAGCTTCTTTTGAACAGACACGTCTTATGCAGCTTCAGTCTAAAAACTCAGGACGATTACAGACTGCAGAGAATATTCTTGGAATTAAAGAAAATGAGCGCAATATGATTGAACTGGAGATTAAAAACCGCATGGAAAATCTCTTTGTTCATCCTCCGCTGATTGGAATGGAACCACATACAGCAAGTCTTTCCGAATCTCAAAAAAGAATGTTTTCTGAGATTTCTGAGCTTATGCACAGACTTTCAAAAAATGACAAGGATTTGTTTAAGGCACAGGAAGAGTTCAAGGAAGCTAAAGCTGTATACGACAGCGTTGAAGGTAAGCTTGCAAATGGTCCGGCCGTAGCAAAAGTAGATACAGGCGCAATCAGTACAGAGTTTGATACAATCAGACAGATGGCAAAGATGACGGTTGGACGACGAGGTAATCAGTTCCCTCTTTTTACACGCGAGTTCTATCACTGTACGGAAAAAGGCACCGGTACACGCGAAAACGTTATTTCCATACTCAGCTGGATTGAATCTATTGACCCGGGTGTATTCCTGCGTATTCATAAAAATGTTCCAAACAGAATTGTACCTTACGTTCTTCTTGTTCCAACTTATGGTGACAGAGGCTTCTGCTGGGAACCGTTTGACCGCTACAACCGTGTAACAAGCCGCGGACGAATTGTAGTACCTATGTATCCCCGCGATTTGACAATTGCCGTACTTACAGCAGTTGCAGATTTACGCTGGCAGGTTGCAAAGGAAAAGGCTTCTTACTACTGGATGGAAGAAGGTCTTACAGGTCAGTACTACCAGCATTACGAGCAGATGAAGCTTAAGGGTGATTTGAAGGAATACTTTATAGAAGACTACATTCTGTGGATGACAAAGGAATCTACCGGTGTACAGCGACTTGAAAAAGATGTACGCGGTATTTTCTGGCGAAACATGCCGTTCCCAAAAGAGCTCAAGGAAGATTTGCGTAAGCGTTCTCTTGTATATGATGAACTCTGCAAGAAGGATGCCAACCGCGAAATGAGTGATGGATATTGATACTATTCGCCACTTAATGCCACTACCGGATCCAGCTTTGCTGCACGGCTGGCTGGATTCAAACCAAAGAAAATACCTACAAAGACAGAGAAAACAAAAGCTATAATGCAGGCTTCTACGTTGATTATAAAGGACTGCTTCTGCACATATTCAACCGCCAGGCTAATTCCAATTCCGACTATAATTCCCAGGATTCCGCCTATAAGTGTAATGCTGGCCGATTCTACAAGAAACTGCTGCCTTATATCTGCCGGGCTGGCACCAAGTGCTTTTCGTATACCGATTTCCTGCTTGCGTTCCGTAACAGTAACAATCATAATATTCATAATGCCAATGCCGCCGACAAGAAGCGAAATTGCCGCAATTGCACTGAGCATTATGGACATAGTTTTAGTGATTTCGCTCATCTGGTTTAACATTGACTGCATGGACATTACGTTTACAGAACCTTCCGTGCCGGTGAGCTTTGTGCAGTATTCTGTAATCTGGTCTACAAGCTCAACAGCCTTTTCGTTTGAAACCGCCTGAACAAGAACAGTTGCCGCCTCAGGATTCGGGCGGATTTTTTTTGAATAAAAGCCCCTTGGAATAAATGCTGAACCGTTTTCCATACCGGTTGTCTGTTCTTTAAGTACGCCTATAACCTTAAAGCCAAAGGTAACATTGCTGGAAACAAGCATTATTTTTTTTCCAACTGCATCGCCGGCAGGGAAAAAGGTTTGGGCAGTATCGTGATTAAGGATGATTTTCTGTGCTCCAACCTGATTGTCTGTTACAGTAAAAAACTCACCGCTTTCCAGCTCCATGTTGTACATTTCCAGGTAGCCGGTTTCAATGGCACTGCAATTAACGCTGCCGGAGCTTTCGCCATAAGATAGAGTGGCATTAAGGCTGTTTTTATACCAGACTTTTTTTATTCCCCTGATGTTGTCAAAGAGATTTGTTCTGAATGATTCATCAAAACGCAGGGTAACAGAATCCCTGCGGCGGCGCATAAAGCCCTGTGAAATACTCACACAATCAAGACCGGAAGTTCCAAAGGTGTCGCTAACCTGCTTTGTAGAGCTGCTTCCCATACTTGTGATTACAATTACAGAAGCAACACCTATAATCACACCAAGCAGAGAGAGAAAGGTTCTTGTTTTATTTCTTCTAAAGCTCTGCAGAGCATATATAAAATCTTCCCACATACAAAATCCTCTTAATCAGTCTTTTCTTCCACAATTCTATTCTACAATCTTACCGTCAAAAATACGGATGCAGCGTTCTGTAGAAGCTCCAATTCCGGGATCATGAGTAACGATGATGATTGTAGTTCCTTCTTCCTGATTTATTTTTCGGAAAAGCTCCATAACCTGTTTTCCAGTTACAGAATCAAGGGCACCGGTTGGTTCATCTGCAAGCAGGATTTTTGGCTTTGTTACCATTGCCCTTGCAATTGCTACCCTCTGTTTTTGTCCGCCGGAAAGTTCATGAGGCCGATGATGAATACGTTCTGAAAGTCCTACCGATTCCAGAGCGGCTTCTGCAAGTATTTTACGTTTAGCAATTTCCAGATGCTGGTATTTTAAGGGCAGCATAACATTTTCGAGTACGTTCATTCCCGCTATAAGATGATACTGCTGAAAAACAAAACCGACAGTTTGATTCCTCAAAACTGCAAGTTCTTTTTCTGTCATTTTGGAGGTTTGCTTTCCATTTATTTCTACAGTGCCGGAGGTTGGGCGGTCCAGGCAGCCAATCATATTCATACAGGTGGATTTTCCAGAACCAGAGGGACCCATAATTGAAAGGAACTCTCCCTGCTCTATTTCAAAGCTTACTCCCTGCAAAGCCCTGACTTCGTTATCGCCCATAACATAGGTTTTTACAACATCAGTTAATTTTACTACGATATCACTCATAAAACACTCAATCCTAGCGCATTGGCATTCCGCCCATTGGAGGCATAGCTCCGCCGTTTCTTGAATTACTCTGAGCATTTCTGTTTCTGTTAGAGCCGGATGCAATAGGTTTTGTCTGCTGCAAAAGCACTTCATTACCTTCAAGGCCTTCCAGAACTTTTACATACTCACGCCCATACTGCTGAATCTTTACAGATTTTTTTTCGCCGGTTTTTGCAATTACAACATAAGGCTGTTTATCTTCATAACCGATTGCATAGCGTTCTACTACAAGATACTCTTCTGTAGGACTAAGCTGGATTTTGCCGGTAAACGAAAAGTTTGGTAATATTTCTGCCGGGTATTCATCAATACGAACACGAACCTTTACAATTGTAGCACCACGGCTTGTAATTTCGCCGATTGCAGGCCAGCTTACAACATAACCGTGAACAACAGCCTGATCGTATGCAGCAAACGTAAAATCAACATCCTGACCAACCTTAAGCTTTGCAACATCAGTTTCGGTAACTTCAACATCAGCAGTTAGATAATCTGTATTTACAATTGTACCAACCTTATCTTTAGCTTCAAGAGAATCTCCAACGGCAACATCCAAATCTGCAATAATTCCATCAAAGGTTGCAACAACCTTTCGGTCTGCAATTTTTTGTAAGAGGGACAACCTTTGGGTTTGCATAAGCTTTAAATCTTTTGCAGAACCAGTGATGCGGGTTTTATCCATTTCGTAATCATGCTTGGCAAGGTTGTACTGCTCGGTTGTATCATCAAGCTTCATTATCACATCGCCTTTTTTTACATGATCACCGGCTTTTACATAAACGCCCATTACGGTTCCGGCAGAAAGTGCCTGCAAGGTCTGCTGCTGTGCGGCTGCTACCGTTCCTGAGATTTCTATTACATTTTCATAAGTTTCTTTTTTTACACGGTAGGTAACAACTTCTTCCGTATTTCTATTAAAGAAGAATCTGAGTCCAACCAGAACACCTGCAAGCACTGCAAGAATCACAAGCGCAATTATGATTCCTTTTACTAATTTTTTCACAGCCATTTTCTAAAACTACTCCACAAACATTGTTTTTATTTCACAGTTATAAACTATCATATCTATTAAATTGATTATTTTTGTAACACTCGCCTGCTGACGATTTACCTTTGCCGAAAGATATTCACTTTCCGTAATAACTCCCTGCTGGTACCACTTAAGCATATCGTTTTCCAGGCTTTCATAAAGAGCAAGATTTTCGTTATTTTTGGTTCGTTCCCACTGGATATCTGCAAGCTGAAGGTCTTTTTCCTGGGCTTTTGTTCCCAAATCTCTTCTTGCTGAGCTGATATCAAGTTTTTCCTGCTGTACACTCAAGTCTTCCTTTTGTTTTTCGAGTTTATTTTTCTTAAAGGTATTCGGCGTAACTCCTATGGAAAAAGTGAGTGATGGGGATGGATTATCCATTATAGGAATGTTTGTTTCTGCAGATAAAGTTATGCCCCCGTAAGTTGCATCAATTCCAACATCCACAGTATCGTGCTTATTTCCAGCTGTATCTTTTGCACGGTCACTCTTAAAGGTATAACCACCAGAAGCAGACAGGGAAAAGTTTTTATTGCTTTCACGAGTCATTGTATTGATTTTGTTTTTCCATTCTGCAGCTTCGGTAGAAGAATAGTTTTTCGGGTCGTAATCGTGAATATTTAGTGCTTCTACCTCAACAATATCAGAAGGGACAAGCTTCATAAAATCGCTTTCACCATCTATTGTTAGTCTGTAGCCGCATTTTATATAAAAGATTCTATAATCGTTTACGAGTGTTCGCTTTTTTACTTCAATTTCGTGTTCATCGGAAAGCACATTCATTTCTGCCCGACGATAGGTTGAAGAAGTTTTTGTGTAGCCCTGGGCCTTTATTTTTTCAAAATCGATTTTATCATCATAATAAGTCTTTTCTTTTGCAATTATTGATGAGATTGAACTTAGAAGCTTTTTGTAGTCGGTATAAAAGGAGTTTTCCTTATCCAGAACTTTTGTTTTTAAGTTTCTTTCTGCTTCAATTATACTTCGTTCTGCCTTAAGCAGATTTATTTCTTTTTTTAACCCGGACGAAGAAATGATATCTGCAGAAAGCTTTAAAGAAATATTTGAAACTACATCATCAGAAGAGCTTTTAGTCGCAGCTGAAGAATTTTCACTTTCATTAGAAGAGCCTTTATTTTCATCAGAGACTGTTTCTGTTTTCTGGGTTCCAGCAGCGACTTTACCACTTACAGAGGCTTTTAGGTTCAAACGTCCCGGTAAGCTTGCTTCAACCTTTGGATTTACAGAAAATGCAGTAGCGCCGTTACCATCATTATTAAACTTAAAGGTCATGTCGCCGGTTGAAAGAGAAATGTCAAAGCCTGAATCAAGCCTGGTTATGGCCCCGGAAAGCTCTTCCTGCTGGAGACTGATTGCAAGCTTTTTTAAATCTGAGTCGCGTTCAAGATAGCCGGCAAGAAGCTGGGCTGTTGGAATTATTTCGGAGGTGCTCTTTATTTCTGAGAAAGAATTTTGTGGCTGGTCCTCTGCAAAAATCAGAAAAGAAGCAAAGAGAAATATAGCAGCTATGGCCAAAACATTTTTCTTAACAACAATCTTCATAAAAACCTTCTGAGTTTATTTTATTCTAGAAAAATCAAAAATGTAAGTAATTTTTATGAAACTTTTGTTATTATAAGAAAAGTCTTATTTTATTCTGCGAGGCATATTATTCAGAAAGCCATGTAGCACTATTCGGCAGGGGTCTGAAAGTTTTCTACAAGCGAGCCAATAATGTTGCCGCCGCTTATAAAGGTTGCAACAGAGCTTCCAAAAGAGGATAGAATAAACACAAGAAGAACGCGCAGGATTCTGTTTTTGTAAAAGCCCTTGAAGCTAACATCATCCTGGAGAGTTTCCATATCCTTTACTTTTGGTTTGCAGACAAGAGCCTGTATGATTGCCGTTACAAAGCCGCAGCCGATGAATGGACAGAGAGATGTAATTGGGGCACTGATAAAGGCAGCAAGGATTGTAACCGGGTGTCCTGCCGCAAGCAATGTAAGGATTGCAGCACAGCTGCCATTCCACAAAATCCAGGATTTAATCATTTTTGTACCAAGCTGTGTACCGCCGTAGATAAAGCCGGCAACAATCAAACCTACAATGGCAATTGGAATAATCCAGCCTGCAACCTTACCGAAGGCACCTTTCTGTGGAACCTGACTTATTTCCGTCAAATCACCCTTTTCGCTACCGGCTGCCAGTTTTTCCAGGTTTTCTACAACACCATCAAGATGCCCTGCTCCTAAAACTGCAACAACGTTGTTTCCACCAGATTCCCAGATTTTTTTTGCAAGATAAAGGTTTCTTTCATCAATCAGAACTTCTTTTACTACAGGCATAAAGTCTGCAAGCTCGTTCATCATAGAATCCATTTCGTTTTTCTGCTTTATATCTTCAATTTCTTCTGCAGAAACTTCTTCTTTGCTGAAGGCGGTAGAGAGCAAGGTTGCAAGCAGCTTGCTTTTTCCCCAGAAATTGTTTTTTGCCCAGGCACGCTTAAGTGTTACCTGAATCGGACGGTCTGCCATTACGGTTGGAATACCAAGCTCTTCTGCTACTTTCATTCCGGCAAGCATTTCATCGCCAGGCTTTACACCAACGTTCATGCCCATTCTGCGCTGGAAGGAGGCAAGTACAAGGTTTGCAAGAAGAAGAAAGCCTTCGCCTCGCTTCAAAACCTGTATAATATCCAGCTGACTATATTTATCTTTATTTGTGATTGATTCGGCACGCTTGTCGTCAAGTTCGATTGCAACACAATCCGGCTTAAGTTCGCGAATTGTATTTTCAACTTCTGTTATACTTTCTGCAGAAACGTGTGCTGTTCCAATTAAGGTTATTTTTCTACCATTAAGCTCTAAAACCTTTTGTGTCTGGCTCATTCTTCAAGACCCCACTGTGCAAAGCGATATTCAAAAAACATTGGTGCC
>JAEETM010000177.1 GCA_016290335.1 Treponema sp.
CCTTTCATCAGTTTTCAAAAACATCAAAAAAGTAAAATACGAAGATTCTCTTGCCGTAACAAATATCGCAGACCTCGTAGATTACATATATTCTCTTTCAAGCATGTCGACCCTAAGCAACGTACCCCGTGAGAAAATCCAGACACTCTTACAAAGTCACATGGTAAACGGAGTTCTTACAGTTCCAAAAGAATACGGAATGTTTATTTCTTCCTAAGTACCGTAATTGCCCCAAAGTGCTTTACTTCAAATTGTTCTGGTGCAATCTGGTCGAGCATCGCACGATGCTCCTTATCCCAATTTGCAATTTCTTCGGCAGACAACGAAGCGCCAATCCCACGACAGGCTCTCATTCTTCCGTGCCAGGATTCTTTTGTAAAAGAAACCATTACATCGTATTCTTCATGATCTTCAAGTTCAAAATTGTTATAGGCAACATCAGGAACCCAGTTCGGGCGTTTTGTCTGACCGGCGCCTGACCAGGTGGGGTTATATTTTAGAACAAGTTTTTCACTCTGTCCCGCAATCTTATCTTCTGCCGGAATCCAGGCCATATACAAAATTACAAGTTTACCATTTGGTTTAAGAAGCTCAGCAAGCTTTGGGATTACGTGTTCATGGTCAAAATACCAGAAGCACTGGCAGGCGGTAATTACATCAAAGCTTTCTTTTGGAAAGTCGAGCTTTTCGGTTGGCACGGCATAAAAATCAATTTTCATTCCGCCTTCAGCTGCCAGACGCTTTGCCTGCTCTATCTGCTCAGGAGAAATATCTGTCCCGGTCCAGCGGGCCCCATACTTATACATATTACGCGGCACAACACCAGTTCCAGTTCCAAGGTCCAGAACATTCTGCCCAGCAACACAAAGCCCTCTGTCCACAATTTTTTTATAAAACAATTCCGGATAAATGTCTCTGTATTTTGCATAATCTTGAGAAGTACGTCCCCAGTCAAATGCTTTTCCGGAGTCTATTCTGCTGTCTTTAATTTCCATAGTTTATTTCTTCTTAAGCTTATCAAGTTCCTTTTTAAGGGACTCAGGCAAGCCGCCTCCACCAAGGGTGATATCTTCAAAGTACCAGCCTTTTAAGTCCGTACTGTAAACAATATTTAAATAGTCAAATTCACTCACAGAAGGAAGCTTCATCAAATCATCAAGAATTGTGCTGGCAGGCACATAGCTGTTATCGTATCTTACATAAATAGCAAGACCCTTTATTGTCGCACCTTTCTTTAATACCAGCTTATGTCCGCCAGGTGCTGTTCCAAGCAGAGAAGAACCTGATTCAACAATTATTGATTCGTGAATCTTTGTTCCCCAGGAATCCGGATTTGGCTGGATAACAACCTTTGACTTATTCTTTACAATAAGAGAACGGCATTCATTCTCAATCACTTTTGAAGCAGATTTTGTAAATACAATGTCAAAATTATCGTAAAGATTTTCATTAAAAGGATTCATAAAGCGGATTTCATTTATAGAAACCCATCCCTTTAATTCAGGACTGTAGCAGAACTCAATGTTTCCAACCCAGTTTATAAGTTCCTGATTTCCACTCTTCCAGACTTCATCAAGTGTCATAGGAATTTTTCTTGTAAACACAGTGTCATTAGAAACACGAACCTTGTAGTACAAATCAATTCCTTCTACATGTGCTCCCTGATGAAATACCAGATAACCTTCATAATCATCAGGTGAAATAAATTTACAGCCTTTGTCTACGATAATGCTTCCGTCTACAATTGCATCACGCATTACATAAGTTGCACCGTTTTTAACATGCAGCGTTTTGCCTTTTGGAACTGTGTTAAAATCTGTGGTTACTGTAAAATCCTTATCGTAAGTTCCGCTTAAATCACGGTTTGAAATTGCCGGTGCAGGTGCAGGTTCCCCTCCACCATTTGAAACAGGCGGTGGAGGATCCCTCTCGACTTTTACTCCAAGATCTTCATTAAAAGGATTCATATAGCGGATTTCACCCCTTGTGACCCATCCATTTAATTCCTTGCTGTAACGGAACTCCATTTCTTCGACAATTTTAATAAGCTCTTGATTTTTGCTCTTCCAGACTTGCTCAATTGTCATTGGAATTTTTCTTGTAAGCAAAGTTTCATCAGCAACACGAACCTTGTAATACAAATCTATGCCTTTTACACTGGAACCCTTCTTGAACTTTAACCAGCCATCCATATCTCTTTTGGCAATAAAAGATCCGCCTTTGTCTACAACAAGGCTTCCAGACACTTCTACATTTGTCAATATAAAGGTTACACCTTTTTTGACATGCAGCGTTTTTCCTTTTGAAACAATATTTGGAGATTCTGGTGCCTTAAAATCTTTTTTGTAGGTTCCGCTTATTTCGTGATATTCTGGAGGCGGAGCAGCTTTAAGGACTTCTTCAAGAGACAATGTATATTCCATAGCGAAATTTTCGTGTAGGTTTTCATTAAAAGGATTCAGAAAGCGGGTTTCATCTATTGTAACCCATCCGTTTAATTCAGGCATATAGCAAAAGCTCTTGCCTTCAACCATATCAACTATATCCTGATTATCGCTCTTCCAGATTTCATCAAAAGTCATAGGATATTTTCTGATATACACCAGGTCGTTTGAAACACGCACCTTGTAATAAAAATCTATTCCTTCTACATGACTTCCCCGATTAAACGACAGCCAGCCTTCATAATCATCAGGTGAAATAAATTTACAGCCTTTGTCTACAACAATGCTTCCATCTACAATTGCATCCCTCATTACATAGGTTGCCCCATTTGTAATATGCAGAGTTTTTCCTACGGCAATGGTATTAAAACCTGTGGTTACTGTATAATCCTTGTCGTAGGTACCGCTTAATTCAGCCGCAAAAAGACCAGAGAATCCAACAAACAAAATTGATAAAATACAAAATATCTTCTTCATAGAGATAATTATAAATTTAGATGTGTGAACTGTCAAATTTGTCAGCTTTATAATTCGCCCCTTACAATTTACCTTATATTTTTTCTGCAATATTGTAGATGAGTTGTTCGGTTTTTTCCCAGCCAAGACACGGGTCGGTAATGGACTTTCCGTAAACACCTTCGCCTATTTTCTGGCAGCCGTCTTCGATATAGCTTTCAATCATAAAGCCCTTTACAAGCTTGCTTATGCGGTCACTATGGCGGCAGGAATTGAGTACATCCATGACA
This sequence comes from Treponema sp., assembly GCA_016290335.1. The sequence goes on from JAEETM010000177.1 coordinate 3,191, forward strand.
ATGCGAGGCTGTTCAAAAGGATTTTTATTTGAGTTTGAATGATTTGTATCAATAATAACTGCAGGATTTTTTAACTCAAGCTCGTCGTAGGTGTTGCTCAGACGCTCA
>JAEETM010000178.1 GCA_016290335.1 Treponema sp.
CAACATAGCGAGGTTTGTTTTACCACAAGCACTTGGGAAAGCACCTGTTACATATTTAACTTCACCCTTAGGGTTTGTGAGCTTAAGAATAAGCATGTGTTCTGCAAGCCATCCCTCTTCACGAGCGATAACAGTTGCAATACGAAGAGCGAAACACTTCTTACCAAGAAGAGCGTTTCCACCGTATCCAGAACCGTAAGACCAGATGAGGTGCTCTTCTGGGAACTGTGAAATGTATTTGTGTTCAACATCAGCACAAGGCCAGATTCCGCCGTCTGTTTCGCCATTGTTGAGTGGCTTACCAACAGAGTGGAGACATGGTACCCAGTCGCCGTCTGTTCCAACGTACTGCCATACTTTTTCTCCGGCACGTGTCATGATGTCCATGTTCAAAACTACGTATTCAGAGTCTGTAAGCTCAATACCGTATTTTGCAATTGGAGATCCGAGTGGACCCATGCAGAATGGAATTACATACATTGTACGACCGTGCATACAACCTGTATACAATCCCTTCATTGTAGCCTTCAACTCAACCGGGTCAATCCAGTGGTTTGTAGGACCAGCATCTTCTTCCTTCTTAGAAGAAATGAATGTACGTGATTCAACGCGAGCAACGTCGCTTGGAAGAGAACGGAAAAGGAAGCAGTTCTCTTTTGCCTTGAGAGGAGTAGCGAGACCAGCGTCTACACACTTCTTCATAAGGCGGTCATATTCAGCTGTAGAACCGTCAACAACAACAACATTGTCTGGTTCACACATCTTAACACATTCTTCAACCCATGCTTTAATTCCAGCATGTTTAATATCAGAAACGTTCATTAAAAACTCCTGTCAGCCTGCCCTCTCAAAAAGCAGCAGACCAAATTTCTGTATATACAAAGCCCTCACCAAGAAAACCTCGTATACCAAGATATAATTTAATGATTTTTTATGTTTCGTTCAATAGAATAAGTGTTTTTTCCTATAAGCTTTTTTGAATAAAAAAAAGGACCAGATAATCCCAAGCACAGCTCTAAACGCATACCGCTGCTGGATTCCTCCTCTGACGGGGTTTTGCGATAGACACTTGAAGGGCATCTGGTCCAATGAAAAGAATGTATCATAAAAAAGCCTTCCTCGTCAAGGAAGGCTTTTTCCGAATTATTTTATGGTCTTCATCTTCTTTAAAAATTTAAAGGTAGACTCTTCTCCAAGCCAGTGACCGCAACCGGCAAAAATAAAGGTTGTTCCACCCTCGTTCAAATAGTTTGTAATATCCTGGGCCCATTCCTGATTTCTGTCGTGGAAAACCATGCGGTTGTAATCAATATAAAGCTGGTCAGAAGCCTCGTCCTTGTCATTTGAAACCTTAAGAAGCTTTTCCATTTTCTTCATATCATCATTTACATAGCTTTCATACAAATCAACTGTCATTTTTGTAAGCTCTTCAGAATCTTTTTCATTGAGGAATACCTTAAGTATATCCTTGAGCATTTTAATCTGAGTGTCATAATCACCAAATGTGAGAATATCCAGCTGAAGCTGAAGTTCATCCAGACCTTCCCACTGCTTACCCATCTGTGAAAGGCTTGCTACAAAGCTGTTATCAAGACCATACTCTGCAGAAAGCCCTGTGTTTGTATAAATAAGAACTGCAAGTGCTGTTTTAATCTGCCATGGCTCAAGAGGATTTACAATTGCAAGATTTTCGCCAAAAGCCATCTGAACAAAAGCTTTTTCTTCTTCTGTAAGATAGTCTGTTACCAGCTTGCCGTCCTTGTTAGGAGCATTAAGCTGAGGTCCTGCAGCGGCAAGATCAATATACCCCTGAGTAGAAATTTCACCAGCATAGTGGTCTGCGTTGAGGAATGCCTGCTGAACTTCTTCTGAAAGAGGGAAAATTCTTTCATCTCCAAGGTGGAAGGTTCCCTGAATGTAAACTGTACTAGGTTTTCCATTTTTGTCGGTACCATCAATACGCCAGAAAGCACGGCTGTCTGTTTTTGTAAGAGTTGCTGCAGCCTTCTTTGGTGTTGATGCACATGAAGTCAATACCAGGGCAAACACAAAAGCGCTGAATATTGCCTTTACAATTCTTTTTTTCATAATATTCTCCTATTTCAAAATATTTTATAAACTATTTGCCAAGTAAAAAAATTGCCGGTATTTTTCCGAGCTCGGGGAGCTTTTGTTTTTTCCAATCGGCTACGGTCAGGGTTTTGATGTACTCTTCGGGGCAGGTGATGCCTGCGGCTATGCAGAGTTTTGTTTTGGGGTTTAAGGCGTTGAGGATTGTTTCTATCATCTTTGCATTACGGTAAGGGGTTTCTATAAAAAGCTGGGTCTGGTTTTCGTTCTGGACTTTCTGCTCAAGTTTTTTAAGGGCTTTGATTCGCTGGGGAACTTCTACGGGGAGGTAGCCGTTGAAGGCGAAGCTCTGGCCGTTGAAGCCGCTTGCCATAACTGACATTATAATAGAAGAAGGGCCTACGAGAGGAACGACTTTGTAGCCTCGGCTCTGGGCTATGGCAACTACATCAGCCCCTGGGTCTGCAATGGCGGGGCAGCCCGCCTCGGAGATGATTCCGACAGGCTGACCCTTTTTGAGCGGTTCAAGATATTCGCCAATGAACTTGCGGTCTGTGTGGCGGTTGAGTTCGTAAAAGGTAAGCTGATCTATATCTATAGCTTTTTCGGTTTTCTTAAGAAAGCGCCTTGCCGAGCGGATATTTTCTACAATAAAGTGTTTGATTCCCACAATGACGTCGTGATTGTAAGGAGGCAAAACCTGGCCGATTTCTGTTTCTCCAAGAGTTACGGGAATTAAATATAAAGCTGCTTCCATAATCTGTTTTATGCTCCTGAAAACACTATATCATATTTGAAGAAAATATACATTCAAGTATTTGACAGATCTTTTATTATGACTATATAATGACTATATCCGATAAAAGGAGGCAATATGACAGCACCCTTATTTGATATAAAAGCTAAGTTCAGTGAATATGTGACAATGGCGGAAAAAGGTGATGTAGTTGAAATTACAAAGTATGGAAAAACAACAGCTGTAATTATCAGTATAAAAGAATATGAAGAGCTTAAAGAAAATTACAGACCTTCCTTTGTTTCAAAGCTGAATGAATGGAAAAGAAAAACAGGCGGTCTCACTTCTGAAGAATATCTGGATTTTACTAACACTCTTTCAAGAAATAAGGAAACTTATTCTGCAAAGGAGAATTTATTTTGAAAACAATTTATCTTCTCGACACAAACATTATTTCGCAGGTGACAAAACCGGATCCAAAAGAAAGCA
>JAEETM010000179.1 GCA_016290335.1 Treponema sp.
CAGTCATAAAAAAACTTATTCTTGCAGTCCTCGACTTTCATAGCCAAACGGCTGTAAGCAGTTGTAATAGCGGAGTAGGAGATCTGGCTCACTTCGTTGAAATAGATAGTCACATACTCATGTCCAAGAATGCGGTCTACCTGTTCCTTATCACCAAGTCCGCCAATCCAAATCTCGCTTCCGTTCCACAAGGTAATCAAACCATCGTGTACGTTCGCTTTATAATTTTTTGCACCAACAGTTTTGTTCAGCCACGGAATCAAAGTTTCGTGAAGAACAGAACTCCTCGCATCCTTCGCCCTAAAGCGACAAATCAAATGGCGGCTACCCGGGTACCTGCAGGCACGAAAGATAATCGCCATTACAAGAACAGTAGTTTTACCGGAACGCGAACCGCCAAAAAGCAGAATATGTTTTGCTCCTGAACTCAAAAGCTCCAGAGCTTTCTTCTGCACCTTAGTCGGCTTAAAAACTTCTGTGGTCATAAGTCCTTAAACGAATCCACAAAGCTTATAGCAAGCTCACCTTGTACCGGCTGCTTTGCTGCTTCCTTATCTGCACCCGTAATAAACGAGTCCAGCTTTGCAGAACGTTCAAGCAAATCCATGGCCCCGTCTGCATTCAAATCTTCCGGCTTCAAAGTCTTAATTCTTTTTTGAACAAGCTCATCAAAACCGTTCAACATTTCCATCTGGCGTTTACGTCGTTCAACACGTTCAGCCAGAATCTCTCTTTCAGTCTCCTTTGCAATGTATGCGTCGTATTCAGCAGCTCTCTCATTCCAACGGTAGAGGCGAGCATAACGCGCCCAGGAGCCATACTTCTTAGGCTCAATTCCGTTCAACTCCATACAGGCCTTAATGCTTCGTTTGTAGCCCATGGAACGGAAAAGACAGAAAGCCTTAAAAGCCTTGGGAGACTCATCGTCTAATTTTTTCTCCCAAGACTTTACCGGCTCACTGCCTTTATTAAGTTCACTGTCTGCGGTCTTAACAGTGTCCTTATCTCCCACCTGTATCACCTCCTGCCTGCTGGTTTATTTCTCCACGACCAGACTGGTCGTCCGTCTCTTTGCCAAATGTTCACAAAAGCTTGTAGTAAGCTTTACCGGCTCTCCACGAAACATCGTAATAGTCACCACGATGTCACCGTGCTGTTTTTCCAAAGCCGTCTCTTCAAGGTATTTGTGCGCCTCGTTCACAGCCTTCTTAATTTCAATCACTTTGCTGTCACTCATAATCACGCCTCCATTTTTGAATTGTCATAAGTCACCATCGAACCAAGCCAGTTATACAAATCAGACTTACGAAAAAGAATGTGTCTCGCATAATTCACATGCGGAATCTTATTCTCTTTGCAAAGCTTGTAGAGAAAGGCAGTGCTAAACTTCAGGTAAGCAGCCGCTTCCTCAACCGAAAGCAAATCCAGATTTTTATCTTCTGTGTCCGTCATACAAGCTCCTTTTTTGTGTTAAATAAAAAAGCCACAACGCTTTTCGTTATGGCTCAATAATAAATCCGCTTCACATTTCCTATGTGTTAATTTGTGCTATGCTTTCGTTAATTATAATTAAGTATCTGCAAACATCTGTTAACCAAACGGAGATAATACAAGACCCCCACCTCTGATGGGTGAAAAATCACCCGTTAGGGGTGGGGGTCGGAATCTTCGCCCAAAATTTATCCTCGAAATCATTTCAGAAGGGATTTCAGTAACGATTTCAGTAAAAAATTAAATCACTCAAAACCACTCAAAAACATTCAAAACAAATCAGTTGCATAAATCGTTAAAATGTAATAATATACATTTAGATACAGTATAACTGAGTGTTTCTGAGTTATACAAAGTCTGAGATTGTAGCTCAGCTGGATTAGAGCATCACCCTGCGGAGGTGGGGGTCGCACGTTCGAATCGTGTCAGTCTCAAAAATGGCTCGTCTTATTGACGAGCTTTTTTTATGCCTAAATCTATATATTATATAAATTAACAGAATCGAAAAACTCTTCTATAAGGACAATTACTCTTTATTTCTTGCTCCAATGGGCGTAAAATATTCTCAAAAAGGCAAAAGGTTGCTAAAAAAGGAGTATGTTTCCAATATTTCCTTAAAAAAATCCATAAATATCAATTCTTTTGCTTTTTTAGGGAGGTTTTTATGAGTCCATTTTATGTTACGAAGAATCAACATGGTTATTACAGAGTGATTTTTGTAAATCAGGAAACAGGTAATGTCACTGTTGCCAAAAGCACACATTCCAAAAATAAAACAGAAGCAATAATGATTGCATCAGAATGGTATAAAAATGGTGTGCCAAAGAAGACGACTAATTCTCGTACACCTTTTATTCAGAATACAAATTATTCTTCTGGACTAAATCTAAAAAATCTTATATCACGACTTTCGGAAGAAGAAGCAATGGAACTATATTATCTTCTCAAGTCTAAGCTAAACCTTTCTGCAAATACACTTCCGATTGAAACTGTATCTTCTAATGAAGTAAACAAATCATCGCTAAAAAAAGGTAAGGTAAAAACTCGTATTAAACTTTGTGATTATATGATGAATTTTTGGGATTTTGATAAATCAGAATTCATTGCACGTCATCTAGCACATGGAAAGGACATGACTAGAGCTCATGCAAAAAATATGCAGAGCCTTGTAAAGAATTACTGGCTGCCTTATTTTGGTGCTGATACCTATGTTGATGAACTTGATAAAACCATGCTGGATGATTTTTTCTTCAATTTGTATCAAGAAAAAGAGCTCAAAGGCGCTACGGTGAATAAGGCTATTAACTGTGGAAGTCGTGCTATAAGGTATCTTTTTGATAATAAAAAAATCAGTGAAAATCCAATGGCGGGTGTTGAACGATTTAGTACAAATCAACATGATCGTGGTATCCCAACTGAATCAGAAGTTCGCAAACTTCTTAATTTACGATGGACTAATCCAGCCTATAAGCTTGCTTTTAAGCTTGGTGTTTTCTGTGGAATGCGTGCCGGTGAGGTGAGTGGGCTTCAAGTTTGCGATTTAGATCTGGAGAATGATATTATTAATATTCGTAACAGCTGGAGTGATACTGACGGGTTGAAGAAACCGAAAAACTCCGATTCAAGGGTTGTCCCGATTGATCATCTGACATTGCTGGAGCTTTATTCTCTTGCAAGAAAAAATCCTCTGTTTAGCGATAAGAGTTTTGTATTTTGGTCTCCTGTAAAACCTGAACAGCCTTACGGTAGTCGCTGTTACATTGATGGCTTATCGGAA
>JAEETM010000180.1 GCA_016290335.1 Treponema sp.
GATGTGTGGGCTTAAGCTCTCCGAATCGCAGCTTGATTATATAGCTGGCAAAACGGGGAGTGACGTTTTCTTTTTTATGCATTGCGGACCGGACGGAAAAGGTGCTGCCTTAGTTTCGGGGCGAGGTGAATATGTAAAGAGAATTGAGTCCAGACAAGATTTGCTTTTGTTGTTGGTGTTTCCTGCTGTTGCCAGCTCCACAAAAGAAGCTTATTCGCTTGTGGATGAGGATATACAGAAGGGATACAAAGTAAAATGTCCCGATTTTAAGGACTTAGCGACAATTTACGCTGATGAACCAAAGAATTGGGGATTTAAAAATTCGTTTACGCCATCGTTGTGTTCAAAGTATAAAGAGATAGACAGAGCGTTGGAGCAGTTAAAAAAAACGGGTGCTGATTACGTGGAAATGTCGGGTTCCGGCTCCACTGTTTTTGGTGTATTTACTTTGAGGCAACAAGCAATCTACAGTAGTAATTTGCTTGCTGATTCCTGGAATTGTGTACTAGCACAAACAGTTTAGTTTGTGGAAAAGATAACTTGGAGGTCTCGCTTATGCAGATTACTGAACTTAGAATTAGAAAAGTTGAAGATGAAGGCAAGCTACGTGCTTATGTTACTGTTACTTTTGACAACTGCTTTGTTGTACATAATGTGAAAATCATTGAAGGCAAAAGCGGGTTGTTCATAGCAATGCCAAGCAGAAAAACTGCAAACGGCGAGTACAAGGATGTAGCCCATCCAATCAGCCCAGAGTTTAGGGCAGAGCTGCAGGACAAAATCCTTGCAGAATATGAAGCAGGTCATGTTGAAGTTGGTGGAGAAGCCGACTAATACATACTTCCAGCCGGCAGAACTTTTCCTAATTCTGCCGGTTTAAATTTTTTTATAATATTGGGCCGTCGTCAAGCGGTAAGACACGGGCTTTTGGTGCCCGCATTCCACAGGTTCGAATCCTGTCGGCCCAGCTAATCCTAAAACTGCCACTTAAACTAAAAAAGTGGCAGTTTTTATTTTAACAGGGCCGACAGGATTCGAACCGACCGAGCGGCCAATAAATTGCGAAAACCTGGAGCAATTTATTGGTAAAGCCGACAGGACGTCGGCTTTAGCGAGGTCGGCGCCGCAGAGGGAGCAAACACGATGTTTGCGACCGTCGCGGCGAATCCTGTCGGCCCCACTTAATTTCAGTTATCCGGGGTTTTTAAGGGGTGTCCCCTTAGGAGAGGGGGTAGCGGAAAAGCCTGAGCTGTCCCCTCAAAAGTGCTAACTTTTGGGGGACACTCAGGCTTTGTAGCGAGGGGGAGACTTCCCCCCACCTTTAACTTAAAACTATCCCCCCCATAACAACCACTCTTTCCCTTACACTTAATCTCAAAATCTCCCCCTTGCAACAAACTTTCCCCTCACTGATCTTTACACCTTATTCACCCCCTCTTTCCCTCCCAATAGACAAACCCTCCATTTTTTGCTATATTATATAAACATTTTTTGAGATATAAGGAGCTTTAAGAAATGAGTAAGGTAACACTCAATGCAAAGACCCGAACCACAAGTGGTAAGGCTAATGCACGCAGACTTCGCAAAGCAGGTAGTATCCCAGCCGTTATGTACAATGATAAGGGTGAAGCTACCATGCTCGAAGTAAATGAAGTAGAGTTCAACAAAGTATGGAGAACTATCACCCCAACAACTTCTATCAACCTTGTAGTTGATGGAAAAGAAAATCTTGCACTTATTAAGGATGCTGAGTACAACATTAGAACAGACAGCGTTCTTCATGCAGATTTCTTTGTTCCAGCTGCTGATGAAAAACTCGTAATGAATCTTCGCATTCATTTTTCAGGAACTCCAGCCGGTGTTCTTAAGGGTGGTTTCAAGAAAGAGCGCAACAATAAGATTAAGATTAAGGCAACAATTGCTGATCTTCCAGAAACTTACGTTGCTGATATTTCTAAAATCAATGCCAGCGAGGCTCTTCGCGTAAAGGATTTGAACCTTGGAGACAAGGTAGAAGTTCTTACAGATCCAGAGCTTCCATTGGTAACTGTTGCACCTGCACGCTAAGGTATAAACTGGTTGGGTAACCTTCCAGATATAAAACTTTAGGTTAAAGAGACGTCTTTTGGGGCGTCTCTTTTATTTTAACCCGAAAAAGCATATAATAACCTTATATGAAGCGGATAGAATCATTCGAAAATAAAGTGCTTACCGGACTGGAGCGTTGCGGTTTTAGTTTTGACCGGCTAGAACGCAGCAGGCTGCCGCTTGGAATTGCAGTTTCCGGTGGGGCAGATTCAGTTTCTCTGCTTGTTTCTCTTGCACGTATTTTTAATAAAACAATTCCGCTTAAAGTAATTACCATAAATCATAATATCCGCAGTGAGCAGGAAAGCCGTGGTGATGCAGAGTTTGTTAAAGCTCTCTGTGAAAAGCTGGCACTTGAAGGGGCGTCTGTAAGCTGTAAAATTGTTGAGATTGAACGCAATCTGATTACAACTCAGGCGGCGGCTGATAAAACTAGTATTGAAGATTCTGCACGGTCTTTCCGCTACAGTGCTTTTGAAAAGTTTATTGATGAAGAAGGGCTTTGTGCCTTGTGTCTTGCCCATACTCAAAACGACCAGCTTGAAACTGTGCTTATGCGCTTTTTGCAGGGAAATGATTCTGATTCTGTTGCCGCCATTCCCTATACTCGTGGGAAATATATCCGTCCGCTGCTTGATATAACTCGTGATGAAATTGAACGGTATTTGAATGAGCTGGATTTAAGCTGGCGTACTGACAACACAAACTTTGATACAAAATATCTGCGTAACAAAATCCGTAATAAGCTTGTTCCTTTTTTAGACGAGCATTTTGAAGGCTGGCAGGGAGCAGTGCTTAGCGGTGTTGAAAAGTCCGAAATGAACAGGGAATTGATTAGCGCACTTACAGATAAGGTTGAGCTTTTTTCTAAGGCAGATAGTGTTTATTTCAAACGTGAGGATTTTGATTCTGCACCTGATGCCATAAAGTACCAGCTTTTACTCAAAGGCTTTAATGCTCTTGGTGTAAGTCAGCGTATTCCGTTTGCATTTTTGCGCGAGGTTATTGCCTGCTTTGAAAGTGCTGCACAAACCGGTTTCAGTGGAAAAATCCTTAAAAAACGCTTCTCAGATGTAGAAATCTTACTAAAAAAAGACATAGTTTTGTTTGAAAAAGCAAAAAAAAGCAATACGGACTTAGTTTTTTTTGATATAATAGAAGAAACTGGAGAAT
>JAEETM010000181.1 GCA_016290335.1 Treponema sp.
ATGACGAAACTCCGGGCGCAAGCAAAACCATCAACAGCTGGCTTGCAGAAGGCCACGACGTAAAAATCATTACAGGTCGCCCTGTCAGTGCCTACGACGCATCCCGCGAATGGCTTAATCAGCATGGCCTTGAAAAAGTTGATTTGTACTGCCTGAATAAATACGGCCGGGACAATTTCATAAAAGGCAGCAGCTTCAATCTGGAGCTGGAAGATTATTACAAAATGCATTTTGATTTAGCAGTTGAAGACTCTCCTTCTGCCTTCAAATTTTTTGATCATCTGCCAGAACTTAAGGTAATGGTCTTCGACCGCCCCTGGAATCAGGACTGCACCTTCCCTAACCCGAACTTCAAAAGATGCACGAGCTGGGAGATGATAAAAAAGTTGATAAAGGAAATGTAACACAAATGAATCACGAAGAACTCTTACTTAATTTGAAAGATAACGAATGGCCGCTTACTACAATTGATCATGACAGGCTGATTGCCCGCGCAATAGTTATAGATGATGAAGAGAATTTCTATTTTGTCAGGGCGAATCGAGATGATGATTTTGGTAAGGCAACTCTTATTGAAACAGCAGGCGGTGGCGTAGAAGCCGGTGAAGATTTAAACACCGCCATCAGACGAGAACTTAAGGAAGAGCTTGGAGTTGATGTCAAAGTGATTTGCAAGATTGGAGTGGTCAGCGACTATTACAATCTGATTCACAGGCATAATATCAATAACTATTTTTTATGCAAAATCGTAGCTTTTGGAGAAAAGCATTTAACAAAAGATGAAATTGAAGATTTTCACCTTTCTACTCTAAAATTAAAATATGAAGATGCTTTAGCTGAATATGAAAAATGCAGATGCACAAGTCTAGGAAGACTTGTAGCAAATAGAGAGATTCCTGTTTTAAAGAGAGCAAAGGACTTGCTGGAAGATTTTAATAATTTATTCTTTCTTTAGTAATTACATCAATAAGTTGTTTGCTGGCTTTTTCATGAGTTTTTTCTGAAGGATGCCAGTCGGCACAAATTGAATCACTCATTTGCTGAGGCTTTAGTCTTAAAGCAGAGATTTTTGAATCTCCTGTTTCTGAAGAATATTTTGAAACAGCCTGAGACATACTAATATATAAATCATCTCCCATCATTCCCAAACAACAAATAATATATGCCTTAGGATTTTTTCGTCTGATCTGCTTCAGGAAATCTGTATACGAATCAACATATTCCTGAAGTCTATCAGCTTTTTTCTTTGTATAAGTGGCATCATTCGTACCAAGATTAATAACAACAAAATCTGGCTGATATGAGTCAAAGTTCCAGCTTATATTTCCCGGATTTATTCCAAAAATTGTATTTCCCCAGCTAAAACCAAGTTTGTCATACACTCGCGGAATTACAGAATTTGCATTTTTCTTGGCATCACCAGTATAACCAGAAATAATTCCCCATCCACTTACACTTACAAAAGACCAGTCTGCATTAAGTGCCTGTGCAGTTTTAAATGCGTAAGTTTTGGTTGCATCTTCTGTTGATGTTTTAAAATGATGTTCTTTTACTGGATCATCAACTCCATAACCACAAGTTATAGAATCTCCTACAAATTCAATCTTAAATTCTCTTTCTTTACCTGGTGTTACAATTCCATTTTCATTAACAGTAAGACATGTAATTGCTGCCAAAGAATTAGCACTTTCAGAAACTTTTAAAATCTGAACAAGCCCTTCTATGTTTTTATCTTCATCAAATATTGTAAATGTTTCAGATTTTTTACTAATCAATTTATCAAGGAATCTTTCACCATTTACAAAAGCAACAATTCGGGCAGAAGAATCAGTTTCATGACCTGAAGCTCCACTATCGCCAGTAATAGTTACTCCCAGATATTTTGATTTTACATTAAACTCAATTCCACTTGCAGAATATGCCAGAACCAATCCGTTTGAATGTTCATAAGTTCTCCCAATTTTTTTTACATGATCCGAATCAAGTGCAATTGTTTTATTTTCTGCCCAGATTCCTGCACAAGAACTAATAATTATAAATAAGCCAATTAGAAATGTTTTTTTTCCAGATATTTTCATATTCACTTTCTATTATATTAGAACTTGCTTAAAAAAAATAGGGAGATATAGGAAATATAGATGGCCCCATTAATATTCCCTGAAGAGTTACCCCCTTGCCTTCCATGCCGGATACCACTTTACAAACCAGCCGGTAAAAAGCCCCATTGCAAGGGGAACCAGATTGTTTACTACAAGAAGAATATTTCCAATGCCTGCTCTTCTTAAGAAGAAGGTCCAGATTGCAGTAAGAATGTAAAGGCATCCCCAGCAGGCAGCCAGAATATAATTTGCATTCATAAAAAGAGGATTCCTTTCGGCCTTGCTTCCGCCATAGCTATACTTTACATAAGACGCACAAAGAGGCTCTTTTGTAAAACAGGATGCAAGCCAGAAAAGCCCAAAAATCAGATAGCCTGCATTGGTTGCCAATTCACCCTTGCCCGTAAAATGCGCAGCCGCAGATAAAAGAGCAACTGCCGCAATCGAAAGCTGATCCCAGATAATCAGCTTATGCTTTCTCATGATGAATGGAACAAGTGCGCAAACTGCCATCGCCGCGATTGAACCGATTACAGGATTTATTGCAACTGCTACCCAGAAGGAAATCCATGGAAGCAGCATGCTTGTCATCGAAGGATTTTTCAGGCCTGCTTTTCCTGCACCAGCGCCATCATCATTATACTCTTCTCCGCTTCCAACTGCATCGCTGCCAAATATTTTATCCCAGTCCATCATCAAAGAAAAATCACCGGTTACGGAATAAAGCTTTTTCCCAAGGGCCTCTGCACCTTCCATTTCTCCACGAGATATTGCTGCCCATACTTCAAAAGGAGTTTCAACTCTTGTTGTTGCCTTTAAGCTTCCGTCTGTAAAAAGCTGGCTGCCTTCTTTTGTAAGAAGAATCTGATAGGTGTGACCTGTGTCGGTATAACACATTTCAAGAACCCGGTTTTTACCCTTAAAAGAATTTTTGTTATAGAGGGCTGCCATCTGACGGGTGAAGGTAAGATCTTGCGCTTCTTTTTCACCAGTCTCTTTGTTGATTCCCCAGTCAGCATCTGCAAGCTTTTCAAAAACCTCTTTTGGATAAAGCAGAGTTCTAAGCTGATTTGAAACCTGCTCAGAGATGTTTCCATCAGCATATTCAGAACCGGCTTTCTTCACAAT
>JAEETM010000076.1 GCA_016290335.1 Treponema sp.
GTCTGATGAAGAGATTTTAAAACAGGCGAGGTTTTTTGTCAAGCAAAGGAGTTTGACAAATTTAGATGTACCAACATGGGGTACTCAGTTTAATTATTACAACAGGGATTGTTATAGTATTTTTGGTACTCCTATATTTAATGACAAATACATCAGATACGAGCATATTATTTTTTTCTTAGATTTTATAAAATACGTTGAACTCCGTGATTTTGAAAAATTCATAATATACTCGGAATTTGATCGTGAAAGCAATCCTTATCGTTCAGAATTGCATAGATACACAGAAAGGGGTTCGATAGGTGCTGGAGTATGGATATTAGAGTTAACTCTTAATAATAATTTAAACTATAGTTGGTCTATTAGACTTGTATTATATCCAAACTTTTACTTTTACACGGAAATGTACGTTGCTAATGAATATTATTCTTCAGAAACTTTTGAAAATTTTAAAATTACTTACAATAGATTTAGAATCGTAAATCATGATTAAAATTCCAAAAGATTTATTAATTCCATCGTCAATTCATGAGTGAAACGGATTAGGTTTAGAAATACGATTCCGGTTTAAAACAGGATATTATAAATCGAATTAGCTTTCATACATATCAAAATTTTTAAACATCACAAAAAAAAATATATATATCTTGTAAAACTATAAATAATAAAATATCTTGCATATTTTCTATAATATTGAATATAAATAAAGAAAAGAATAGAAAAGAATTAGCAAATGTTTGAATTGGCAACAGATTTTTCAAAACTTAATATTCCTAAAAGTCAATTCATATTAATAGTGAATTACCAGAAGTTGATGCACGAAAGCAAGTTGAAACTTTTATAAAAAGTCGAATACGAACAAATCTGTCTGTGGCAACATGGTCAACCAAATATAACTACATAGAAAAAAAGCTAGATATAAGTGGGAATATGATTTATACATTACATATGACATAATCAAGTTTATTTTGAATATTATAGATAATATTGATGTTAGATTATGGAATACTGTTATTTATAATTCGTATTATTATGAAGAAAAAGGTGAAAACAAAGAATTAGAAAGAGGCTTTCAAAATTTAGGTGAGTTTATAATTAGTTTTAAAAATATTAATAACACAGTTAAACAAGAAAGAAAATACAATCTTGGTAACTTGACAATTTTTATATATAACAATAAAAGATTAATGATTTCATTATGTTATTCTGATTTATCAAATTCAAGTGATTTGATATCAATTTGTGAGCATACTTCAACTTCCCAGAAAGCATATAACATATTGAGAAAAATATCAAATGATAGATTCAACTGATAATACAAAAAAAAAAATTATAATGAATCTTTTACAAAAAAACGTTAAATGTACCATAGGAATTTTTACGTTCTAACCTCTGCAAGTCCAGATAGTATAATTAAAGTAAAGAAATGCCGGACCGATTTAATTGCATATAATTATTACCGTTTAACAAAAAAACTTTTAGTTTGGCTTTAATCACATAAACAGCAAGATCAAATAAATTTTATATTAAGAATTAAAATAAATATAACTAATATTAGAATAATCAACTGTGCAGGTGTTAAAAAGAAAGATGATATCGATTCATATTACAAAAACTATAAATTTTCTGAATTAAGTGAAAGGAAACAGTATATATTAGCTATATCACCTCTTGATGAATATCTATATAATTATATGGAAAGAGATACAATTAAATAAGATGAATCTAGTATTTACTACATAATGAAATCAAATAAAACATTGTCGAAAGTTATCTTTATGCTAAAGACAATTGGCGTTTTTTGTAGAACTATTAGGCATATAGATTGGAAACATTCCGATAGATATATTTGTGCTATGATAAAAATAAGCAACAAAATTGATAAAATTTTTCGTAAAAACTATGGCACAAACTCTTATGATGATAAAGAATGTGAAGGTATGGAAATGTATCTTATAACGAAAATGACAGATTTGATGATTAGATTATAAGCATTAAAATCCAAGTGAAATGAACCAGTATTGTCTACATTCATTCCTTCAAGATCATTATCTTTTTTTATTGAAATACTAAATTAATCGTTTTAACCTGTAATTTGATTAGAAATAAAAACTATATTGTAAATTTTGCTAAAACGATTCCTGTAAATCAGTTCAGAACATCGAATTCTGATCTGTCTTCCAAGAGGACTGTTTTGCAGAAGTAACGTGATCCTCAGGAAGCAGTTCTCCGATAAGCAGAGGCGAATTCACATTATGCTGTCTTGCATGGGCCTTAACTTCCTCCTCCAGATAATTCGCATAGCAGTACCTGCACATATGCATGCATGAATTATATGCGCCGATGTCATGTGCCATCAGGCAGTCACAGTTTCTGATCCTCTGATACCTTTCTCTCCTGAGACTGCATCCCAGAACCTTTTCAAACAGCTCATATGTGAGACAGCCTCCGACAGTTACCGGAAGATCCTGAAAAAAAAACGGCTCCTCGCCGCATAGTTTCAAAGTTATGCCAAATCCGGATGCGATTCTTGTGAGATTGACAATCATTCTACGTTTAGCATCCATGGGCACTGTTTTCAGCTGCGGAAAAGTATACTGATGCTTGGGGTATTCTCTGATGAAACTGACAACAGCAGTATCCAGTACGCCATTAAGACACCGGCAGATGGAATCAAAGGATTTATAATGTACCTCCTCTGTATATACATCAGTCAAGATAACAGGATCATATCGCAGAGCTACGCAACCGAAAGGAAGAAGAGAAGCAAGCTGAATAAGTGATTTGATCACAACATTCACAGGGGGTACATAAGGTTCAAGATCAGATGCGTACGGAGTAACAGAAACAAACCAGTACTGCCCGTATTCCTCAAGCAGTGGAACCGATCGCAGCATGGGAGTGGGATTCTTTGTGCAGAACCCGATGAGATCAACAACTTTCGGATCAAGACTGTACCTTGTTACCTGATGGAAATTGAATGGATTTCGAACCATGAGATAGCCTTCTCTGATACGGTTCATAAACCAGTGACTGTAAAAGGCTGGTATGTCAGTTCTCAATCCGGTCTGTATTATCATTATTTTTTTACAGGCTTCTCCAAAATATCTTTTTAATCCGTTAACAGCTGAAACATATATTTCGTTAAACAAAACCGGTTCTTAACCGCCCTGCTCCTGTAAGAAAAGACATCACGGTGGATGATCCGGACCGGCAGCATCCATAAAGGACTATTCAGCTCATGTTACTTCATGGCAAAAGGATGAAACATTGATCATGAAAAGTGCATAATGCAATTAGAAAATCGTATCATGCACCTCAAACGGTATACCGGCACGATCGAAAAACTCCTTGCTGGATTTTATTATTTCCGGATCGTCAG
Source organism: Treponema sp. (assembly GCA_016290335.1). The sequence goes on from JAEETM010000076.1 coordinate 3,383, forward strand.
TTTCCTCAGTTACAACATCAACTCTTTCAAGACATTCGGACAGGATCAGAGGACAGTGAAACTGAAGTTCAAAAAAATCAAATCCGAACATGTCGCTGAGCAGCTCCGGAAGATCATAAAAATTACCGCGGTTTAAGATTTTTTCCTTAACCTTCATACCGAAGAAGTAATAACCGTCTACACCGTTCTTGCCGATCGGTTTGCTTCCGGCCGGAGCATCATGAACTGGTCCTCTTATACAGGTGGCAAGAGGATTGGATACCAGTGTCGGGATAAGACAGTAGGAAGACTTGAAAATCATTGAATTTCCAACTGTAAGAGTTGTAAAAGGAAAGAGTTTTTCCTTTTTAAATCTGAAAACAACGCCGCCATACTGGTAGACCATATCATAGGTTGAAATAAGATTGTCAGATATCCTGTCTGCCGACAGGTAACCGAATTTCGGATAATCCTGCGGCTCCAGAGTTGAAGTATCAACCCCGAAAAGAACTCCGGTGCTTTCCCTGCGAACATCCGCACCTCCTACAGTAGCACTGGATCCTGTCTCCATCACATTCATAATTCTGCCGGATTCTATAATCCTGGGCAGAGTCTTGCTGTGAACTCTCAAATAAAAAGCACCGTCCTCAATAATATCTCTCAAAAATTTTTCTATATGGAAGGCTACCTCCCTCATATATGGATATTTAAGGATCTGCTCGTAGTATTTCTGCTGGTACTCTTTAAAATTAACCAGGGTCTTTGATACTGACATCTTACTCCAACTTTTTCTTCACATAACGAATACAAACTAAAACTAAATTATCTGCAGTGATAGCCTACCGTGCATGGTGATAATCAACTGCAGGGGGTTATATTTTCTTACGCAGAAAAAAAGACTGCATTTAACATCATAAAAAATCAGAAATCCAACTTTTTGTAACAACAGAAACAGTCGACGCAACTGTCAGATTCATTTCTGATCCTTTTCAATCACTGACTCGCATGCCTGCGTCATAAACTACTCCACTTCCTAACGGCTGTTTACTGGTGAGTACGCCAATCAGTCCGTCGCCAACATACAATCCGAAATTTACGGTCTTTGCTTTGCAGCAATAAAATCAGACCGGCATACAGCTGCACTGCGATATTAAGGATCTGTTGTGCCATACCTGAAAGGGTCAAACTTGAAAGCACGGACATTGAAATAAAACGACGTAACATGATTTGGCTTTGTTAATAAATCATCATCATTTTTATTTCAGTATATTACAATCAGGTTATACTCGCAGGTGTCATTAACCGTAACTGCAGGCGATTGTGAGTGTCAGGATTTTTTTGCTGAATAAACAGCAAACCCGATCCTGTCCGGATTCTTTTTCTGTACATCAGATACAGCACAGACACTTGAGCAGAAAAAGAATAAACCGTCGCGACAACATTTCTAACAGCAGCATGCCCAAAATAAGTTTGTCAATAATGTGCCTTCTACTGTTCAGGGAAAATACAGCACATAAAAATCTGTCGTCTGCATGACCGGAAGAAACATCCAAAATCAGTTTAAAACCTTTGAAACAGATACTGGCGAATGTACTTAATCAGCATTTCTCTGTAGTCTTTAAACACCAGCAGAAATATTGCAAGCAGAAGAAAACACACAAAAAAAATGGCAAGAAACATTAAAAAAACTACGTCACCCAATATAAGTTCCCCCTTTACGAAGTATAAAAATCCGGGTCATATATCTGAAAAAGACTTGTTCCTGTCATCATATTCAGCAAGCTTTACGTTCAGACGGTTCAGAATATGCCCGTAGATCCGGTAGTAGCATCTTGCTAATGATTCACCGTTTTTAAGAACTGTTTTCCTGATCACTAAATATTTCACATTGCAGTCAGTCATGGACAGAAATAAAGCGGCTTCATTCAGAAATGCAAATTCATCATACGGAATTTGATTCTTATCGCCGCTTGCTTTTCTCCTGCTGAAATCCATGCACTCAGCAGCAACAGTTGCATGACCTTCGTTTTCAATGCCGAAAACATCAAAACTGTGAGGTTTCTGAGGATTGCCGATATAAACTCTGTATCCCTGACTGAAGGTATAGTTTGTAAAACCGGCGCTGTCCTTGAACCATTCAAATACAAGGTTTGCAAATTCGCTGCCCCGACTTTTCTCGTCGCCGGGATTGATAGTAACAAGAGGACTGGCAAAGTTTAAAGATTTCATGATTTAGCTGATTCCTGATTAAACTGATATTTCAAAGATACAAGAGACATTTTCTGAATTCGAATCTTTTCAAGTCTACAGTATACAGTTTTCTGTTTGCAAAAATTGAGATATCGTCAGATTTATAGGCAGAAATGCTGCAGTCAGCTGCAAAACCAGACAGAAAACAGTTTGTTCGCTGATTTGTCCGGAGTTCACTGTTGATTATTCTTCAGACTTCTGCAGCCAGGTTCGCTTCTCTCCCATGTAGCGTGCTCTATCTACCGCCACATTTCATCTTCTCTGTTTCCCGGTTTTAAAGTTTCAGAAAATTAAAGTTATCATCAATCACTTCAGTGTATTCAGTATGTCATTCAGCAGAAATATGAGCTGTACCGGTGCACAGCACCTGGAATACAACATTCACTCCCGGCGGGAAAACAAAAAAAACAGGGAAAGGAAAATGAAGCAGCAACACAAAATTACGTATAAAATAAGCAACGTAACGGGGAAGTTCCCTGCCGATATTTTCTTGTGTTTGCATATTTTACCATGGACAGAAACATTTTATCCGGACACATCGCAGCTCTCTTCACTACAACAGTCTGGGGAGTGACATATGTCTCAACGAAGTATCTTGTTGAAAGCTTTGCACCTGCGGAAATTCTTCTGATCAGACTGTTCATCGCAGTATCGCTGCTCAGCGCCGTCTGTCCGAAAAAAATTTCTTTTTCCTTCAGAACTGAAAAATATTTTATCCTGGCCGGACTCACAGGCATCTGCCTCTATTTCATGCTTGAAAACCATGCACTCACAATTACAACAGCTTCAAACGTAGGAATAATTGTCGCCAGTGCACCTCTCTTTACAGGTCTGCTGTCCTGGGTGGTATACGGGGATCGTCAGGCTCTTTCATGGCAGTTCATCACCGGGTTTATTGTCTCCATATCCGGCATTGTCATGCTCAGTCTCAGAGGTTCTGATTTTTCCGTCCATCCGGCTGGAGATCTGCTGGTAATCCTTGCCTGCATCAGCTGGGCTGTATATTCATTGACTATAAAAAAGCTGAGCTGCTACGGGTTTAACAGCATAGCGGTAACCAGAAGAGTTTTTCTGTGGGGAATTATATTTATTCTGCCCTTCTTGCCGTTTTCTGACATCAACATCGACAGTTTTTCAAGATATGCAGATCTGTCGTATCTGGGCAACCTGCTCTTTCTGGGTTCAATTGCATCTGCCGCATGCTTTGCCTCATGGAACTATGCAGTAAAAATTATCGGAGCAGTGAAAACCTGCATCTATATCTACGCAGGTCCGGCCATAACAGTACTTTTTGCTTTTGTTTTCCTGAAGGAGCAGCTCAATCTCAGCGGTTTTGCCGGCTGTGCCCTTACCATACTCGGCCTCATTATTTCCACAATGCCGGCTCCGGGAAGGTCTGCATCCAAAAAAGAATGAAAACAGGGAAAAGAATCTGTCTGATCAGAACCGGTTTTCTGTTTTGTTTCTCACTGACGTTCTGTAACCTTCTTCAATCTTAAAGATGTCAGGATTTCTTCATCCGAGTTTTCTTTAACTCAATTTTACTGTTTCAACACCAATATTAAGAGTTCCTGCTGGAATCAGAATGGATGAGTACAAACTAAAACGAACAGCGAACCAGGATCTAACCCCGGATCTGAGCCAAAGATGGAGAGGACCGAAAATCTTCAAACAATGCGGAGTCTGTACACAAATTTTGGTATTTAACGTTTAAAACAGTCACGAATCAGTCACATATGCATGTTTTGTCTTTCCCGAAAACTCATGGTTTTAGTGGTACTGTCCCTGTAAAAAAAGTATAATAAGGGAACAGTTTTTAAACGGAACATAAATGGCAAACAAATCTTCATCTTCAGTAGAAATTCAGCTGAAAATTAGCAGAAATCTGAAAACCAATGCAGAAAGTATTCTGGAAGATCTGGGAATGGATCTCGGCACATACCTGACAATGTCTCTGTCCAAACTTGTGGAGGAAAAAAAGGTTCCGTTTAAGATCGGGTTTTACAAGGTGCCGGACTATACTCCACAGGAAGCTTTCAATGAAGTCAGAGCTTCGATGTCCATGGAGGGTTTTATTCTCGACAATGAAGATATGAAAATCCTTAATGACTACTCAAAGGGTGAGCTCACCGGCGACGAAATCAGAAACAGAATAATAAATTCACTGTAACTCATGTATGACAAGACCTACTGTTATCCTGATACAGACATTCTAATCAACAATCTTAATATAACAGACGAGGATAAACTTGCGGAAGTTGAACGCAAGTTTACCATGCTTCGCATCTACGAACTTCTTCACAATCCAATAATCGGCAGTTTCGATCTTAACCATCTGTGCCGTATTCACCAGTATATTTTTCAGGATCTCTACAGCTGGGCGGGAGAACTCAGGACAGTTGATATTGCCAAGGGTTATTATTTCTGTCACTGCGACTACATTGCCAGCAACGCAAAGAAGCTTTTTTCCGATCTGAAAAGTGAAAATTATCTCAGGGGGCTTTCTGCAGATCGTTTCATTACGCGTATTTCATTCTACTTTTCAGAAATTAATGCGCTCCACCCCTTCAGAGAGGGTAACGGAAGAGCACAGCGGGAATTTATAAGATCACTGGCACTCTGGAACGGATATCAGATCAAATTTTCACTTGTACCAGCGGATGAAATGCTTAAGGCAAGCATAGATTCTTTTGCATGCGACTACCGCAGAACCGAGGAAATGTTCAGAAAGTGCATTACCAGCATGTCTCCATCCATCTGAAGCTGCAGTTTTCTATTTCAGCTTTTTAACCAGAACAGTACACTCCTTTTTGCAGAAGCATATTCCGTATATCAAAACAGATTTGATGTCTGTTCTGCTGATGTACAGATCTGCATATTTTTTCCTTATTACCTGTGTTCCGCAGTAAAACCGATTAATTTTTAAAAAATCATATACCGAACGTTCAGTAACCGCAAGGACTGAGCGTATTTTTTGCATCTCTAAAAATTATTAGAAAATTAGTATGCATACATATGCATATGGTGTATACTACAGGTATTACCTTTGGGACGAAGTGGAACTGAGGCAGAAGGGGGATATATGTTTCTATCTGAGAAAAAGAATTCCAATGGACTTTATTATCTTTACCTCATGGACAGTTCATATAATGCCACTACCAAACGTTCGGTTCTTAGAGTCGTTCAAAATTTCGGCAGAGCAGAAGATTTCAAAAAGGACAAACCTGATGAATACGCCAAGCTTGTTGAAAAATATGGCAATAAAAAGGATCGTGCCCAGTCAGATCAGGAAAAAGTCATCAGACAATTTATAACAGAAGGAGAACAGGCGGCAGATTGTATGGATTTACTGTCCAAAATCAAATATGTGATGCCGCAGAATATAACAAATCTGGTTCTCAGAAAGCTCTGGTATCATGATTTACAGATGCCTAAATTTTTTGATTACCTGACCAGGCATGAAGCTCTTGGAATTGAGTACAGCATATCAGACATCGCTTTTTACTTTTCTATGCTGAAGCTGATGTATCCTTCTTCATATCTTGAGGGTCTGGAGTTGAGTCCCAGATTTCTGGGTGATCCGGTGGCTGACTATACAAGTGATGATGTATACCGGTGCCTGCATGTACTGGCAGAATACAAGGACAGTATCATGCAACACGTAAACAAAAAAATAGATGTTTTAGTTCCGAGAGAAAAAACGTTACTTTTCTTTGACTGCACCAACTGCTATTTTGAAACGCCGTACAATGATACCTACTGGAACCGTAAAAAAGCATATCGGATTTTGCGCAGGAAGTTAAGAAAGGAAAATAAAAAATTCAAAGAACTGCCTGACAAGGAACTTAACCGGATAATTGATGATACACCTGCATACACAGCAATGCTTGAGCAGATTATTGACTCCCTGGGTGATCCTTTGCGAATGCATGGACCGAGCAAGGAACGGCGATTTGATTTACCACTTGTATCAATAGCACTGGTTGTTGATGAACATGCTATACCTATAGATTTTATGGTATTTCCGGGGAATCAGGCTGAGACGTCAACTTTGATAGAAATCGTGCGGGACGTCAAAGTTAAGCACGATATCCGCAATGCAGTTCTGGTAGCAGACGGAGCTCTGAATGGCACAAAAAATCTAAGCAAACTGCTGGAAGAAGGATTGGGATTTTCTGTAGCAAAGTCGGCACTGACATTCAGCGACAAACTGAGGGAATCTGAACTTGATCTCGATACTTTTGAAATCATGAATGATGAAGCAGGAAATCCGACCTCAATGCGATACAAAATCGTAGATTATCACAATGTCAAATACGACATGAACGGGAAGGATAAAAACGGCAAAAGTACTAAATATACGATTGACTGCAAGATGATGATCACCTTCAGTGAGGACAGACAAAAAAGAGATTTAGCCATAATTGAAGACAATGTGAGATTAGCTGAAGCTGCTGTTGAAAAGCATGAACAAATGCAGGTTTCTACAAACGGCTGGAAGCAATACGTGCGAATAGGTGATCCAAGTCAGTTGAATGAGCCGGATACAACTACTGAAAAAAAAGCTGATAATGCTGAAAATGAACAGCAAAAGGATAATGGTCCTGATACATCGTCAGAAAAAAGCAGTGACAGCGTTCAGAACAGCGAAAAAGAAAAGAAAAAGAAAGAATTAAAGAAACAGATTGCTCTGTCACTCAATGAAGATGCTATCAGCAAACGTAAACAATGTGCCGGTTTTGCCGGTATTCTCTATCATGAACCACCTGACAGCACTGATGAATTTACCCCAGCTTATGTCAGTTCTCTTTATCATCAACTGGTGCAGATTGAAGAATGTTTCAGAATTATGAAAAACGATTTTGAGATTAGACCAGTTTATGTTCGTGAAGACCAGAGTATCAATGGTCATGTTCTTATCTGTGTGCTGGCACTGATTATGATCAGGCTGATCCAAAGAAAATTCATGGAGGAAGGATACAGCGTCACAGCCCAGCAATTACAAAAAATACTCTTGGATCTAAAACTGATGACGTTATCATCTGACGGGAAAAACTGCCTTTTTCTAAAATCTCTGGAAGTCGAAAAGCGAAATTGTCTGAGAACAGAAAAGGAGAGCAAAGATTTGTCAGAAAAAGAAATCGGTGAAAAAATGATGAAGATAATGAATTGCGAAATGGAGCATTCTATAAACACGCTGGAGCAAATCCGCAAGTGTTTTCATTTGAAAAGTTTGAAATGTTCAGAATATCAGAGCGAACTAATGAACAAATACTACTGCAATGCATCAACCTAATATGCACCAATATGCATACTAATTTTCTAATTTAAAAAATGGGCAGAAACCTTTGCTGCATAAGGGTTTCTGCCTTAAATTTTTTCAATTTGCTGCGGAACACAGGAGTTATTTTTTCAATTTATACTTTTGATTTCTGCTTCTAGGTTTATCAGGAATAGTCATTTCTATAATTCCATGACTTAATGCCGGATTCAGGTAATTCTCTCTAAACGTAGGTCTGTGGGATAATCCTAATCGATCCATTATCTCAGAGGCTGACAAAACATCTTCTCCAATAGCATTTTTCAGTTTTTCAATCAGAGGATCCGATTCCTTCTGACCATCAGAATTTCCAACAACCGTAGTTTGTTGCAGAGTATCCAGAATCACCTGCAATAAAAACTCCACAAATGCACTGCTATCAGCATCACTGTCAGACTTACCCAAAGCATTGTAATATTCATTCTGGCGTGTTCTTATCAGTTCCTCAACAGGAAGCCAGAAGAATATCTCATTCCAGTGTCCTAACAGAAGACTGTGCCATAGTCTGCCCATTCGTCCATTTCCATCAGCGAATGGATGAATGAATTCAAATTCATAATGAAAAATAGCACTTCTGATTAACGGATGAATTTCAGAGGTTTTATACCACGTGAACAAATCCTGAATCTGTCCGGGAACCATACTTGCAGGTGGGGCCATGTGAACAAGCGCTTTTCCGTTGAAAACGCCGACGCCACCACTTCTAAACTGACCATTTTCAGGAATTAGTTCGTTCATCATTGCTTTATGAGCTTTCAGCAGATCTGTAACAGAATACGGATCTAAGGTGAGCATCATTTCATAAGTAGTATATGCATTTTTAACTTCTTTGATTTCTACCGGATTTCCCAGAATACGTTTACCTTCAAGAATGGCAGTTACCTGTTCCAAGGACAGTGAATTGTGCTCAATGGCCAACGAGGAATGAATTGTCCTTATGCGATTTTCTTTTCTGAGATGAGGAGTGAGATTACCTTTAGACAGAATTTTAATCTGCCCTAACTGTTCACTAATGGCAGCCAGCAAATTTGTTATTTTGTCCGTCATGTGAAACGGAGGAAGATACTTACTCACTCTTTTTTTCCTCATTGGATATTTTATTTCAGTTTTTTGCCCACAACGGTACATTCCTTTTTGCAGAAACAGATACCGTATGAATGAACTGCTTTAATATCGTTTCTTTTGATGTACGGGTCGGCATATTTCCTTTTGATTATCTGCTCGACGGCGTCCTCGGCAATCAAAAACTTGTCTTCATTCTCATCAGAAGTCTGTTTCAGTTCCAGAATTACAATAACGCCTCTGTTCTTTAAAGACTTTATTATCAAATCAATATAGCCGTTTCCTGACTCAAAATTAGATTTCTGCTCTTCAATGAGAGATGTGCCGTTGGCCAATAGTCCGTTCATGAAGCCGTGGTAGTAGTTTTCCTTCGGAGCATTGACGGAGAAGTCTCTGATGGATACATACTTAGCCAATAGCTCGTTAAGGTTGTCTTCAACAACTCCAGCATCCCCTGTGAATAATCCTTTTATCAGATTACCGGTGCTATTCCTCATAACGTGATCATTTTTATAGAAATCCATGATTTTGGATTTAAAGCAATCCTTAATTTCCTCATTCGGGATATACAATCTGTACTCATTTTTATTAGAAGATCTGTACTGAAAATCAAATGTAAGGTAGCCGGTATAAAGTAGCAGAGTCCAGAAATCATTTATGTCATGGTTCTCTAAATCTCCGTAGCACAGCGCAGCTCTCACTTCTGCGATAATGAATTCACCATCCAGAAGGTTTTGCATCTTATCAACGTCATCCGGCTCTATGAACCCCATAAATTCTTCGATAACGTCGTTACCGCTGGTGTTTATCCAGTAGTTGCGAGCCTGAATGAGATTTCTGTCTTGACTCAGTTTTCTGTAGTTATCATTACAGAAGTTCATTACATCCCATGGGCAGTACATATGAGTTGTTCCAAAATGATACCCGTCGTAATTGCTTCTTACCTCTTCGTAATAGCCTGAAAGTCCGTAGTATGCGAGAACTTCCTGTGTTTCTTCTTTTGTGAAGCCTATTCCGGTTGATATATCAGCATCTCCGGAATCAAGAACCGAGCAGACCATAAGATTATTCAGTCCGGTAAAAATACTCTCCTTGGCGGCTCTTAAACATCCAGTGAGTACAGCTCTACCGAGATACGAATTTGTTTTTAAAGTATCGTTATAAAAAGGACCGATAAGATTTATCATTTCGTCGTAATAGCCATGATGAGCTGCTTTTGCAATAGGAACATCATATTCGTCAATCAGCAGTACAGGTTTTATCTTATGATGCGCTTCGAGAAGACTGGAAAGTGTCTGAAGAGAGCCGGTCAGAAAAGATTTATCGGTTCTATCTGCAAGCTTTTCGTAATTAATCAAATTGGCATACTGTTCCTTCTGTTTATCGGATAATTCCTTACTGGTAGCAAGATACTCAAACTGCAGTGCCAATTTGTATATCAGAGTAGCAAACTGATTATATGCATCATTAAAATTCTGATGAACAATGGTTTTAAACGACACAAATATTACCGGGAATTTTCCCATGTATTTAGCGCAAAACTCTTTATCATCAAAGATTTCAGTTCCTGCAAACCATTTTTCCTGCTGGGAGACATCTCCGGGCTTTTCAGGATCAAGAGCCAGAAAATCATAGAAGGTGGACATGGTGAGTGTTTTACCAAAACGTCTTGGCCTGGTTATGAGCATGACCTTTGAGGTATTTTCTTCAAAAATTGTTTTTATGAATTTGGTTTTGTCAACATAGTAACTGTTGCTCTCAATTAATTCGTGGAACAATTCCGCCCCAATACCTATAGACTTCAACATCCTGTTTCCCCGAGTCTGACTATTCACATGTGAAAAAGGCCTTTCACTGGTCCGCTATTCATAAAATGATTGAAGCGCAGAAAGGCGCTATCACCGTTATTATCCCACACCAGATTCAATCGTCAACTGTCAATATCTTACTTTTTGATAAGAATAAAAGCATAAATTATCCACAAACGATCAAAAAATATTGATGTTCTACTTTGCTGGTAACTTAGTTGAGCTACCGGGTTAACTTTTCTTCCAATCACTCAGTCTTCTATATTTGCTCACTTCTTAACCTTTCAACAAATTTTCTGAAAATAAATCCGCTCAAAACGCCCGCTCATGTCCAGTAGTAAGTGAAGGCCTATAAAAGTCTTCGTGTTTCTTAACCTATTTTCAGGAGTTTTTTATGTTTGAAATCAAAGAAAAACAGAAGGTTCTGCCGGACGGAACCAGGATTACCACCTTCACTCGGGAGATAACCGGTGCAAATATGCTGGAGGTCGAAGCCGGCACCAACGGCTTTAAGGGCGGTAACGCCGAACACGGCAGCCGTACCTATTTCCGCATCACCGACATCGGTAATACCGACATTTTTGTTAAGACCTCGCGCAGGCCTTACAGCAACAACACCGAAAGTGTTGAGTTCATTCTTGGTGGTGACTGCGAGCTTGAAACCATCATCAGAGCACTGAAGTTCGTGGTTAAGGTTCTGGAAGAAGAATCAGCGGAGGTTGTGGATTAATGGCAATGCTCAATCTTTACAGTGCCAATGTTATCGGCATCAAATGGAACTGTTTGTATCCGAACCACGTCGAGGTAACCGATGAGAAGACTCTGCTTTCGGCAGTAATCCGTGATTATGTGTGTGCAGAGTACAAAGGAAACTACCGCAGCAAGGATAATTTCATAAGCAGCGACTGCCTGCCGGTGGACTGCGACAACGACCACTCCGAGAATCCGGCTGACTGGATTACCCCGGATGATGTGGCACAGGCATTTCCGAATGTTACCTTTTTCGTTCATTACAGTCAGCACCATAACAGAGTGAAGGACAACAAGTCTGCACGGCCAAGATTCCATATTCTGTTTCCGATTGATCGCATGACCGATCATGCCGCCTATGCGAATCTGAAAACTGTGGTGAACGGAATCTTTCCTTATTTCGACACCAACGCCCTTGATGCCGCCCGGTTCTTCTACGGCACATCAGATCCGAAGGTGGAATTCCATAAAGGCTTTATGAACCTTACGGAATTTCTGCAGGATGCGGCGCCGTTCGATAAGGATCTTAATCAGGGGCAGTATGGCAGCCGGGTAATTCAGGAAGGCAGCCGCAACAACACCATGAGCCAGTATGCCGGAAAGATCATCAAGAAGTTCGGAGATACAGACAAGGCCTACCAGTGCTTTATGGATGAAGCAGCCAAATGCAGTCCGCCACTTCCTGATGAAGAGCTTCAGACAATCTGGCATAGCGCTCAGAGGTTCTTTGCCGGGGTGCAGAAACAGGAGGGTTATGTTGATCCGGAAACCTACAACACCGAGGTCAGCTACAAGCCGGAAGATTACTCCGATGTTGGGCAGGCTGAGGTGCTGGCCAAGATTTTCGGGAATGAACTCCGGTACTCTCCTGCCACTCACTATATCCGCTATGTGGATAACTACTGGAAGGAAACCGAATCCGGAGCCCAGGCAGTGGCTCATGAACTTACCCGGCGACAGCTGGAAGAAGCCAATGTGGAAATCATGAAGGCTCTTGTCCACATGGATGAATGCGGCGCTCAGGAAATACTTGATACCGCAAGTTCCAAAAAGAAAGCCGCCAGTCTGATGAACGATGAGCAGACAGAAGCTCTTGAAGCCTTAAACGCCGCAAACACATACCGTGCTTTTACCATGCGCTGCCGTGAATCCAAGAATGTAACCGCGGTACTTAAGGAAGCCCGGCCGAAGCTGGAAATATCACCAAACGAGCTGGACTCAGATCCTTATGTTCTGTGTACGCCGACAGCCACATACGACCTGCGCAAGGGACTAAAAGG
>JAEETM010000077.1 GCA_016290335.1 Treponema sp.
CGCGAAGAAATTAAAGATACTCTTGCTTACCTTGCTTTGTGTGCAAACAGTAAGGATGAAATTGCCTTTAGAAGGATTGTGAATAAGCCAGTCCGCGGTATTGGAGATAAAACTCAGGATAAAATCCACGAATATGCCGTACAGAATAACCTTACAATGATAGAAAGCCTTGAAAAACTGTTGCCAGAGCTTTCTAAAAAAGCAAGGGAAGGGGCAGAAGCTTTCCTTAGACTGTACGAAAAGTTTACTGCTTTCTTTGGGGCAGGGGAAGAGTCTGACGGCAAAAAACTCTCTGATTTTATCAAGCTTGTTGTTATGGATTCCGGTCTTTACGATTACCATAAAGCTGGTGATGAAATTGAAGGAACCCAGCGAACCTACAACCTTCAGGAGCTTGAAAACAGCGCCCTTACTTACAGTTGCTCACTGGAAGGACTCATTGCCTTTTTGGATGCAATCAATCTTGACCGCTCACTCGAACTTCAGAACGAAGAAAAAGCAAACGATGCAGTCACCTTAATCACCCTGCACAACACAAAAGGTTTGGAATACAACCGCGTAATAATCACCGGGCTTGAAGAAGGTGTTTTTCCGCGCGGAGATAAAGCCGGTGCCGATCTGGAAGAAGAACGCCGACTGTTTTATGTTGGAATTACGCGTGCCAGAAACGAATTGTACGTAACTTCTGCAGCTCAAAGGGTAATGTACGGGGCTTTGCAGTTTATGCGGCCGAGTCCGTTTTTGAATGAGGCGGCTTCTGCGTTTAAGATTATTGGTAATAAACCGTACGGATTTGGTGGTGGCAGCCGTTTTGGTTCATATGGCGGCTATGGTGGTGGCTTTGGGGCTGCAAGTTCTGCCGATAAGTGGGGTTCTAAGTCCGAAATTGCTGAAAAATGGAAAAAAGGCGTTAAAGTGTTCCACGATGATTACGGTTACGGTGTAATTTCTTCCTGTGAGCTTGCAAACGAAGAGTACAAAATCACCGTCACCTTTGAAAACGGCGGAAAAAAAGCTTTTTTGCCGGAATATCAGAGCCATTCCCTGCTGATTGTGAAGGATTAAGCTGCTTGCCGGGTAATTAAGTTTCTAATTTTAATAAATGTTTGGTGACAAATAGCTTTTTTGGATTTATAATATTAATCTATGGGTGAAAGGAAAAAGAGGATAGGTATACTTTTAGACTATCTCACCTCAGAATATTGTGAAAATCTCCTGGATGGAATCTCCTCATACTGTAAGGAAAACGATATAGAACTTCTTATATACGTTATCGGCGAGATTTATTCCTCTGCACCCGGTACTTTTAACTATCAGTATGTGGCTACAACAGCCCAGATAAAGGAAGCAAATGTAGACGGATTTGTAATTGTTTCCGGAACACAAATGCACACAATGTCGCAAAAGGAGTTTCTTTCTTATCTGCGTTCCTATAAATCGCTGCCAATAGTAAACATTTCTATGGAGCTGCCAGAAATCCCATCTATCATAGTAGACTGCAAACAGGCCTTTTCTTCTATGATTCAATATCTTATTACTGAACAGAAATGCCGCAAGTTTGCCCTTATGGGTGTAGACAGTAAATCCTACGATGTAAAAACAAGGACAAGAATCTTCAAGGAAGTGCTCAGAGAAAACAATATTTCCCTAAAGAGTACAGTTTTCTGGAAATCTAATTTTGAATATGACCGTACCTACCAGATCCTGCAGGATTATCACCGAAAAGGAAAATCCTTTAATTTTGATGCAATTGTTGCCCTGAACGATAATATGGCCTTTTCGTGCATGGATTTCTGCCAGAAGCAGCTCGGCATGAAAATCCCGGAAGACATTATGATTACCGGCTTTGACGATTTGAACAGGGCTTCGTTCTTTACACCGTCTCTTACAACTGTAAACCAGCATATTGAACTCCAGGGAAAGATGGCTGCAGAAACCTTGTGTAAGCTCATAGATAAAAAGAAGGTTCCTGCACTCCAGACTGTAAATGCCGAAGCGGTAATGAGACAGTCAACAAATAGAATAGACGACAAAAAAAGCTTCAATACAAAACAGCTTGTGTTTGAAAAAGAACTTGATTTGCGTTACGCAGTAACAGAATGGTATACAAGAAGAACCCAGGTTTACCGCGCCGCACAGTTCTATTCGGGTATGCATTATGATATTGACCTTTCGCGGGTAGGTAAGCTGCTTACAAGTGAGCTTATTCAGTTTGGTTTTGAATCTTTTGCAATTGTTGTATACGAAAGTCCTATAGAACAGCTTTATCCTTTTGAATATTTTAATCTTCCTCAAAAAGCTTTTTTAATTGGCGGCTATGATGCTGAAACTGGCTTTAATTGTGCAGAAAAAAATCTTGATATTGAGTTTAATCCTAATGAAAGACTGATTCCAGAAGGTTATATACGTTATACAGGCGACGGTTCAATCATTATTGCGGTTTATCATAACACAATTCAGTACGGCTATATGGTTGTAAAGCGAAGTTCTTACGATTTGGGTGTTTATGATCTTATAGCAAAAGCAATTGCAAATCAGCTGGCTTCAAGCTCGGCTTATACACAGCTTGTAAAGGAGCGTTCTGTAATTACCGATAGGTTCAGAAAGCTTGATGTAATTGCCCATACCGATGAGCTTACCGGACTAAAAAACAGGCGGGGTTTTATGGAGCTTGGTCAGGCAACAATGAACTTTGCCGAAACAATAGGGCAGTCGGGACTTGTAATTTACTGCGATATGGACGGCCTTAAGAAAATCAACGACAACTACGGACACGAAGCCGGCGATAAGGCAATTATTGCTCAGGGAACAATCCTTAGAAATAATTTCCGTTCAAATGATATTGTTGGACGAATTGGCGGCGATGAGTTCTGTATTATAAGTCCTAACCTTAAAGAAGAAGATTTTAAGCATATTCGCGAAAAAATAATGAACGACTGTGTAAAATGGACGGAAGAAAATAAATCTCCTTATGCACTTTCAATAAGCATGGGATTCATTTCTTATCCTGATGATAATATTGGATTTAATCTTTCACAATTGCTTGCAGATGCGGATTCTTCCTTGTATGTAGAAAAGCGAAGAAAAAAAGCAGAAAAGGCGCAGGAAGAAAAAAACAAAAGGCTCCGCTGATATGGGAAAAAGATTAAGAATTGGTTTACTCGTAGATTATCTTGTCTCGGAATACTCAGAGTTTCTGATTGAAGGTGTAGAAGCCTGCTGTAAAAAGGTCGATGCAGATTTTTATATTTTCCAGATGGGTGTGCTTCAGGATACTTCACAGAACTTTGACTATCAGTATGTGGCAATAACAGCCTTTATTTCCAGCAATAACATAGATGGTTTGATTTTTGTTTCTACAACGCAAACCCATTATATGGATTTAGATTCTTATATTTCTTACCTCAATTCCTATTATCCACTGCCGATTGTAAATATTGGAATGACAATTCCAGGTGTTCCTTCTGTAGAAGTTCAGTACGAGGATGCCTTTAGGGCACTTGTTGAGCATGTAGTGCGGGATATTGGAGTAAGAAAAGTCGGGCTCATGTCTGTAGAAAGCCATTCTGATGAAGTTGTGCTTAGGGAAAAGGTTTTCTGGCAGGTGATGAAGGAATACGGAGTATCATTTAACTCTGTTACTGTATGGAAGGCAAAGTTCAGCTATTCTTCTGCAATTTACGAGCTTAATAAATCTATAAAACCTGGTGAACCCTTTAATTATGATGCAATAATTGCCCTGAATGATGATATGGCAATTGCCGTTATGGATTTTGCAAAGTTAAAGGGGATTTCGGTTCCGGAACAGCTTGTAGTAACTGGCTTTGATGATTTACGCAAGGCTTCTTTTTCTGAACCATCTCTTTCAACAGTAAATCAGATGATTTTCCAGCAGGGCTATGTTGCGGCAAGAACCCTGTACGATAAAATAAACGGTAAGGATGTTCCTACGGTTCAGACTATATATGCAAAAGCTGTTCTTAGAAACTCTACGGGAGCTACTGAGTATTTTAATAAGGTTAGAAATAATGATTTTATAGAAATAGACAGGGTTGCGCTTGCTGATATGGGAAACAATTTTGCGGCTTCGGAATGGTACCATAAGCGTTCGCAGATTTATACAATGTCTAAGCTTTATATGAGCATGCAGGCGGATATAACGGAAGAGGAGATGATAAATCATCTTACCTATAATATAAAAGCACTTGGCGTTCCGTATGTGTTTGTTGCTGCTTTTGACCAGCCAGAAGAAACGGACGGTCCGTTTGATTATTTCCATCTACCACATGAAGCTTCTGTTCTGTGCTGTTATGATGAAAAACAGGGCGTTGTAATAAACACTTATTCGCCAAAATACTTTTTTGATCCGAATGAAATTATGATTCCGCAGGATTTACTTCCAAAATCCCAGAACCCACTGGTTGTCATGTCACTGTTTAATGGAAAAATACAGTATGGTTATATGCTCGTAGAAAAGACTGATTTTGACATTGCCGTTTACGATACTCTGCGTAGTACCATATCTTTGCTGCTTACTTCCATACAGAGTTTTAAGAGTCTTAGTGAAAACAAAAATGTGCTTAAAGAAAAATATGCAGCTCTCGATAGAATTGCACATACCGATGAGCTTACGGGACTTATGAATAGGCGCGGGCTTTATGATTTTGGTCAGAAGTCGCTGGAGCTTGCGGCTTCCATGCAGCAGAGGGGACTTGTTATTTATGGTGATCTGGACGGGCTTAAGAGCATAAACGACAATTTTGGTCACGAAGCCGGAGACAAGGCAATTATTGCGGCTGCAACTATTTTGAAAACAAGCTTCCGCAGTACAGATTTTGTTGCAAGAGTTGGCGGCGATGAGTTTGTAATTGTAAGCACTGGACTTTCAAAAGAAATGTTTGATGGAATAAAGCAGAAAATAGAAGAACGCTGTATTGAATGGACAACCAGAACTAATTCCCTCTTCCTGCTTTCAATCAGCCTTGGCTGCGTAGAGTTCCCTTTCGAAAACAACTACGACCTCACCATGCTCCTCTCCCAGGCCGACACCCAACTCCTCGAAGTTAAAAAAGCTAGAAAATAGTATAAGTTTTTTTTGTACAAGTGTTACCAGTTTTGCTACGCAAAACTGGTGGCGAAAACTGTATTTGTGGACGGTATAAATTAAGCAGTAGTTTTCGCCATTACCAATCCCGCTGGATATATGTTGCTCGTGGTCTTGCGATTATATCTACACGTCTGTTTTTAGCACGGCCTTCTTCTGTTGTATTTTCTGCTACAGGTCTTGTTCCGCCATAACCCTTCCAGGTAAACAGATTTTCTGCAAGTCCTTCTGCAACAAGTGCATTCTTTACAGTCATTGTTCTGTCTATAGAAAGATTAAGCTGTCCAACTGGTTTTCCTACATCGGCAGTATGGCCTTCAATAAGAATTGTGTAGCCGTCATCAAGAAGAAGATTCTTAAGCTCGGTAGCAATATAACTGATTCGATCTGTTTCGCCTGGAAGTAATTCCGGGGAATCAGGGTAGAAGTTCAAAATTACAGAGAATCGTATTCCGTCAACAGAATCGGTAATTTCAACATCACTGACTTTATTCTGGTAGAAATGACGTTTAACTTCTTCGTATTTAACATAATAGGTTTCTGTTTTTTCCGGCACAGAAATATCGTAAATAAGGTTTTCTTTATCAAGAAGGAAAACAACCTTGCCTTCGCGTAAAAGAGCTATATTTTCAGGTACTGTCAGGATTTTAAGGGCATCACGTCTTTTAATAACGGGGTCAGTCCTGTTTCTTCCAAACACCTGAGTTGCCTTAATGTAAAGCGGGTCAGAACCGATTCTTTTTTCATAGCGGTCTGTTGCATCTGAATAATCATACGCAATCATTCCGGAATCCTTTATTACCTGAGGATTTTCCATGCTTTTTTCAAAAATAACGTTCATACTGTCATCCCAGAGGGTAGGGAAAAAACAGGCAGAAACAGAGCTCTTTACATATTCACCATGAACAGGGAGCTTTCCTCTTGCATCAATAATGATTCCTGAATAGGCACGTGAAGGAACTGTATCAATCGGTTCTTCCGGTGAGTAAGCATACTGATGATTTACAAGCAGGCGTCCAATATCTTTTATGTCGAGTGTATTTGTTGTGTTAAGGGTTTTAATATCACTTGAAAATACATCCGGGGTTTTGTAGCCGTTCATTATAAAGTGATAGATATCGTCAAAGGTGAGTTCTTCGTAAATTACGTTATCTGTAAGTGTTTCACGGGAATCTGTGTAGAGCGATAGCAAAGGAGGCTGAATGAGCTGCGGCATTTTAGTTTTAATGGATGCAGAAGCCTTCTTTTTGCCGGAAGGCATTTGAATGTCAGCTTTTTCGGTATCCAGAGAAATGTTAGAAGTGAACTTTCCTGTAACCCAGTCAATTCGGCTTATGGATTCAATGGAAGGTTCCGCAGCGAAGAGATTGAGTGTAATAGAGAATACTACTGTTAAAATTATACACAGATTCTTTTTCATTAGTTCATTATCGGGTTATTTTGAAGGAATATAAAGAATTTTTCCTATTTTAAGGATATCGTTTTCGTTTATTCCGTTCAGCTCGCAGATGGCTTTTACAGTGGTGCCGTAGCGTCTTGAAATTGCCCATAATGAATCTCCGGCTACAACCTTGTATTTTAACGGGAAATCCATCGGTTTTATTTTTTTCAATGCATTTCGGGCGGTCTGCTCGGTACCAAGCGGCAGCCTTATTGTAGATTCAAGCGTAGGATGTGTGTAGCCTCTTACAAAAGAAGGATTAAGCTCCTTGAGTGTTTCCGGGGCAATACGCATTTCCTGTGCAAGCTGGTTTATGGAGTAAGCCTTTTTTACAGTAACGTAATCAAAAAGGGCATTTTTTTCGTTATAAAGCACATCGTATTCCTTTTCGTGCGAAGGAATGTTCAGTTCGTAGTATTCGTGATTTATGGCAAGGTCCGCGATTGCAAGGAGCTTTGGTACGTAGGAGGCTGTCTGAGCTGGAAGATAATTGTGGTCAACCATATACCAGAAGTCTTTTTCGGGTGATTTTGCAAGCGCGCGGATCATGGCGCCGGTACCACAGTTGTAGGCGGCAATTGCAATGGGCCAGTCTTTAAAGTAGTTGTAGTTATCGGTAAGCTTTTTTAATGCTGCATTTGTAGATTTCCACGGGTCGTAACGCTCATCAACATAATCATTAAGAACAAGAAATGGCTTTACGCTGTTTTCCATAAACTGCCATACGCCAATAGCTCCCGATTTTGATTTTGCATGAGTTTTGTAATTTGATTCAACTACAGGCAGATATTCAAGCTCAGGCGGGAGTCCCTGCTCCAATAGTGATTTACGGACATAAAGCCTGTAAGTGATTGCGTTTTCAAGCGCGTCTGTAAGCTGTTTTTCGCCGCGCGGAGTAAGGTAGTGCTGCCTGAAGCTTTCAACCTCCGGTCTGTCGCAGCCGGCAATGGAAAGGGGAAGCTTGTCTTTTTTGGGTTGGGGTGTCTGTTCTGCGGGCGACTCGGTATCTGGAGCTGGCGTTGCCTCTGAAGTTTGAGCGGTTTCGGAGTCAGGTGTTTGCTCTGCCGTTGAAGTTTGCTCGGAATCTGGTGTCTGTTCCGAATCTGGAACCTGCTCGGGTTCGGCTTGAGGCTCTGATAATGATTCTTCCTGTTCAGCTTGTGCCTGTACTGAATCTGAGGATACTTCTTCTCCAAATGCGAAAGATAATGAGAAAAATAGCAGCAGAAGGAGAAGAGTCTTTTTAATCACAGTTTATTACCAATATAGATTCCGGCCCATTCCCAGTTACCGTTAATATCAGGATCCATAGGGAAGTCTATTTTTCTAAAATACAGGTACCATACCGAAACATAATTGTTCCATCCCCAGGTTCGCAGGTAAGCTTCGTTCGGGTTAGAGGTTTCATCAAGAGTTTCGCTGTAACGTATTCTGTTTCCGCCTCGCATCCAGTCTTTCATAGAGAAAGATTCCTGTGAGTTGGCATCCATTTCATCCTGTTTCCACGACATTGTAAAGAAATTAACCTTTGCCTTGTATTTATCAAGCGATTTCCAGTCATAGTTTCTTATGGCGCGTTTAACGGCAGTTTCAAGTGCAGAAAGGCTTTCAAAGGTCCAGTCCTTGGAAGATTTGTTAAAATCTATAAGATGGCGTGCATTCTTATAGGCATCTGGTTCACCTGGAATCTGAATTGTAGTAGCATCAGGCTGCTGTAAAAAAAGCTCACAGGTTTTTAGAGCCTGGTCCCACTGATTGTCATTCTGGTACTCAATGGAAAGCCTCAGATAAAGCTCGGTTGTGTTTACATTGTCCGGGAAGCGGTTAATAAGCTCGTTAAAATATTTAATTCTATGACTCGGGGTTTTAGAAATCTGAATAAGGTTTTGAAGGCACATAAAGTGAATTGAGTTGCCTTTTACAAGAAGATCCGGGCAGGTTTGAAGGATTCTGTCAAAATAATACTCGGCAACCGGCTCAGCATTAAGTGAAAGGTATGCATAAGCAGTCATCAAAAGCCAGTAGGAGTTGTACATATCATCAGGATTTTCTTCAACCCAGTTTGTAAGCAGCAGAATTACCCCCTGATAATCCTGTTCCGAAAGAAGGGCATTCGCCATCTGATTTATAATAGTGTAACGCTGTTTTGGCTCCAGCTCTTGTGTAAGAAGAATCTCCTTGAGTTCGGCCTGAGTTTTTTCCTTAGACCCTGGTTCAGGCTCACGCTGACACGAAAAACACAAAATAGAAGAGCAAAACAGAAAAGTAAGGAAAACATTCTTATATATTGCTTTTAACTTTTTCAGAAATATCATTTTTTTAATCTAGCACGATGATTTGTTATTGTAAAGATTAAATATTGCAGATAATATAGATAAGATAGGATAATGGTAAAATTGTCCGTAATTCGCTTTAAAACGTAAAAGAAAGGTGATGATGATGAAAAAGACTACTGCTTTTCTACTTGATTTTCTGATGTATGTTGGCTCCATCGTGTTTGTTTCTGCATTCATTTTGGCACTCGTTGTCTCTGAAAAACAACATTCAACAATAATTGATGTTTTACCAATCTTTGCAGGTATATTGGGAATTGCTACACTTGTGTTTACGTTCGTTATTTCACATAAAGCTTATCACTTTTTTATGGGATTATTTCTTATAGTTGCGGGTACATTTGAGTTTTTACTCATGCGCGGCTATCTTAAGTATACAATCTACCAGTGGTGGCCTTTTTTAGGCATTGCAGTGGGACTCATCCTTTTTGTTACAGGTATATATAAATACAGGCGCATTACCGTAGGTTTTGCGATACCGGCACTCACCATTTTCCTTATGGGCGGATGGTTTATGCTTTTCTCCTTCAAAATCGTAAAGGTTCCTTTCAGTCAGGTTGCTCTGATTGGTGGCCCCTTGTTTATGATTTTTCTGATGGTATCCCTGTTTGCCTTCTTCCTGCTCCAGCAGAAGAATAAAAATCTTGTAATAGAAGATGATGAGCCGGATTCCTTTGAGGATGACTGATATTCTGTTTGATTTCGGAATACTGAGTTGAAAAGACACAAAAGGTTTGCTTGTAAAGTTTTGTTTCTCGTTACGCTTCTTGCATTTGCAGGAACTGATTTTGTGTTTTCTGCTCCAAAAAAGGAAAAAAAGAATAAGAAAAACAAAAATACAGAGCAGGTAGAAGAACAGCCTGCAGTTCAGCCGGAAGAAACCGAAGAAGCAGGTGTAAAGCTTCCTTCAAATACAAAACCAAGAACTTTTTTCTATAAAATTGAAGATGATATAATTGCTGGAGTTGAAAATGGTTCTCCTTTCTCAATAAAAAATGCAGTTACAAGAATAAAAAAGACAGATGGTGACTATCTTGATAACGAAAAGGTTTTGATTTTTATTGCAAGCTCCATTATGGAAATTGTTTGGCCTTCCGAAAAAATTACCTGGGAAAAAGTAGAAGCACCGGAAGATAATCCTTATGCCGGGGCAATAAAATCTGCCAGAAACGGGGTTTTTGATTCAAGTACCGGTAATGTAGATTTTCTTGCCACAATTCTGCCTGCGGTTGTAATGCTTGTGCCAAATACAAATCAGAATGTTTATGCCCAGTGCGTAGATTCAATTGCAGCGGCTCTTGAAAAAAATCCTGATTCTGTGCTTGCAAATTACCTGGCGGGTGTTTATTTTTCTAAAACAAATAATACGCTCAAGGCACAGGATTATTATAAAAAAGCTTACGAAAAAGACCACAATAATCTGGAGATTGTGCTTGCCTATACAAGTGCGCTCATTGCCAATAAACAGAATCTTGAAGCTAAAAATGTAATTTCCCAAATCGTATATGAAAATCCTGATGATATACGAATCTTAAAGCAGAATGCTTATATTGCTTTTGCAAACAAAGAATATTCTTCTGCAGAAACTTATGTAGCAAGAGTTCTTCAGCAGACACCAAATGATCTGGAGTTCCTGCTTTTCCGTGCCAAAATATTTATAGAAAAGAATGATTATATTCATGCCGTTTCCCTGCTTGATATGTATGCAAGGCAGAACGACACAAACATTGATTATTTGATTCTGCGAACCCGCGTCCAGCTTGACTGGAGTAAAAATACAACGGCGGCAACCGAGACTGTAGAAAAAGCATTACGTCTTTATCCTTCTAATGAAGAAGCCCTTATGCTTGCAACCCGCATTTCATCCATGACCGATTCACCAGTTGCAGGTAAATACTCCGATGAGCTTTCCGCAATGGTTCTGGAAAAAAATCCTGATAACAAAGAAGCACTTGTTTATGCACTTGAAGGCCTTGTTCAGCGCGAAAACTGGCAGGAAGCCTACGTAATAAGCAGCCAGCTTTTAAAAGACCCTGCAAATGCCCTGAATCCTGATGTAATAATGCAGCACGTAACGGTCTGCATAAAGCTGAATAAGAAAAACGAAGCCCTTGAAGTTGCTTCCAAGGCGTATACAACCGATTCCCAGAACGAAACAATTATTCAGGCGTATGTGTATGCATTTACAGAAGTGAATGAAAGGGAAGCTTCATTGTCACTTGTAAACTCGCTGCTTAATTCATCATCATCAAAAATGAAAAGCTACCTTTATTATAGAAGAAGCTTTTTACAGCGTTCCGGTGATAACGAGCTTGCAGATTTACGTGCCAGCCTTATTGCCAACCCGCGCAACAGCGAAGCACTTTTCCGCCTTTATGAAATCTATTATGCCAAAGAAGACTACCGCAAAGCCCAGTACTATCTGCGCCAGGTAGTTGCCATAAATCCAAACGATTCCTCCATCCGAAAGCTGAATGAAGCATTGACGCAGCTGATAAAGTAGTGGACACAATCACCCATTAGTGGTATTCTTGTAAAATTGATATAATTATCAAAAAATTATTTAATAACAGGATGGAATGTATGTCTTTTATCCCATTTTTAGTAGATGGTGGTACACAGCAGGTTGCTGGTTCCGCTGGTTTTCTCGGAACAATTTTACCATTTCTTTTAATCATCGTAATCTTTTATTTTTTCCTTATTCGCCCTCAGAATAAGAAACAGAAAGAAACCGAAAAAATGCTTAATTCCTTAAAAAAAGGTGATAAGGTTATCACAGTTGGTGGAATACACGGAGTAGTTTCTTCTGTAAAAGAACATACGGTTATTGTTAAGGTTGATGAAAATACAAAGATTGAGTTCAACCGCTCTGCAATTTCTTCTAAAGAGCTTTCTGATGAAGAAAAAGCTAAGATTGCCGAAGCCGAAGCTGCAAAGAAAGCTGCTAAAGCTGAAAAATCAGAAAAACGTTCAAAATTATTTGCAAAAAAAGCTGAAGAAGCTCCTGCTGCTGCAGAAACTTCTGAAGAAACAAAATAAAAAACTAATTTCGGGGTTAATACAAAATGAACAAACGAACACGCTTGGTTATTCTTATTGCTGTTCTTGCTATTTGTTTCGTTTTCCTCTGGCCTTCAATCAGTTGGTATGGAAGGACTCCAAAAGAAGTTCAGCAGCTTGCGCTGGGTTCTACGGAAAAC
The DNA here is from genome assembly GCA_016290335.1 of Treponema sp. The sequence goes on from JAEETM010000077.1 coordinate 12,079, forward strand.
ATCAAGACTTATGCCGAAAACAAAGCGGCAGAAGACGTAAGAACAATTAAGGATTTGCAGAAAAAGGATTCATCATCAGTTCTTGATGGTGATTTTGCATGGTTAAACAAGGAAGCAGCTAAAAAGTATAAGTCTTTCGGAGAAAAAGCTCCGGAGCCTCTTACTGTAACTGGCGTACTTGGTGCTTACGATTCAGAACTTGAGTTTATGACCGTAATTCAGAACAAGTACCGCGATGAAATATTGAAGGCTAAAAAGTTCTACAATAATTCCGTAAAGCTTGGTCTTGACCTTTCTGGTGGTATGAACGTAATCGTTCGTGCTGACCTTGATGCCGCTCTTGAATCACAGGCAGAATCTGATGAAGAGCTTGATGCCGCTGCTTTCAAGAAAGAGGCTATGGAAAATGCTATCGAAAATCTTACAAGCCGAATTGACCGCTTTGGTCTTACTTCTCCTGTAATCAGACAGCAGGGCGAAGACAGAATCTACATTGAAATCCCAGGCGCTGCTCAGGCAGATGCAATCAATACTTTGATTATGGGTAAGGGTATTCTTAATTTCCGTCTTTCTGATATGACTGCTACAAGTTCTTTCAAAGATTATTATGCTAAGAATCCTGCAAGTACATTTAATGCTGCAGGTGAATTGATGGATAAATCAATCATCCCTGAAGACTGCGAAGTTTTCGGTGTTTATACAAAAGACGAATATGGTCTTGATACACGCTATGACTGGCTTGTTGTAAAGAAGGAAATCGCTCTTGACGGTAAACACATTCAGTCTGCAGAAGTAAGAAGCGATCCTTATACAGGACAGCTTCAGGTTTGCTTTAACCTTGATGCAGAAGGTACAACAATCTTCGGTGAGTTTACAGGTGCACACGTAGGTGACTACCTTGCAATTGTAAGCGACAACAAGGTTAAATCAAACGCTGTAATTCAGGATGCAATCAATACCGGCAGCGTTCAGCTTACAGGTTCTTTCACACAGGACGAAGCTAACAACATTAAGAAGGTTCTTCAGACAGCTTGGCTTAACGTTCCTCTTACTGTAGAAAGCCAGCAGGTAATTGGTGCTTCTCTTGGTGAAGCTGCCATCAAACAGGGTGTTATGGCTATTATCCTTGGTTTGAGTTTGATTCTTGTATTCATGCTCATCTTCTACAAGGCTTCTGGTATAAACGCTGTTGTAGCTCAGGTTTTGAACTTGTATATTATGTTCTCAGTTCTTTCTGCTTTCAATCTTACACTTACACTTTCTTCTATTGCCGGTATGATTCTTACAATCGGTATGGCAGTAGATGCTAACGTTCTTGTATTTGAGCGTATTAAAGAGGAATTGAGAGCCGGTAAGAGTAGATCTGCCGCTATTTCAATGGGTTTTGACAATGCATTGTGGGCAATCCTTGACTCAAATATTACTACATTCATAGCTGCTATCTTCCTTTCACAGCTTGGTTCTGGTTCTATCCAGGGCTTTGCGGTTTCATTGGCAATTGGTGTTGTTTCTTCTGTATTCACTGCTTTGTTCGTATCTCGTCTGATTTTCGACTTCGATACAGATGTACTCCATGCTAAGAAAGTAAGCATCGGCTGGGGGATTAAACAATGAAAAAGACATTAAACTTTAATAAAGGATTCATTCCTAGCTTGATTATAAGCTGTATACTTATTTTTTCTGGAGTTATCGGCATTTTTGTAAGAGGCGGAATCAACTTTGGTATTGATTTTAAGCCTGGCCTTATTGAGGAAGTTCGTGTAGCTTCTCCTGTTGCCGAAGTAACTTACAATGGTTCAGCTAACATTTCTATGGATTTGTCTGCCGGCCAGCTTGATTTAGTTATTACTGGTATTGGTACTGTAAACGAGACAAAATCTTATAATTTTGCAGAGTATTCTACAATTTCTTCTCTTGCAGGTGCTTTGAATGCTGTTGACGGTGTAAACGTAAAGGTTCTTGACGGAAGCTATGACACAACAAAATTGTTCCTCAACTCTGCCGTTACAAACCAGCTTACAACTTCAACACTTTATATTTATCCTGCAGGAACTTCTACAATTTCAACTGATGACATTCGTAATGCACTTGCCGGTGTAAGCGGTATTTCTATTAAACAGCTTGGTTCAGGTGCAGATGCAAGCTATCAGATTCGAATGGGAGTTTCTGAAGAATCTGTTCAGAGTGACCTTTTGGAAACAATCAACACCCAGCTTTACAACGCATTCGGAAAAGAAAAGGTTGCAATTGTAAAGACAGACTTCATTGGTTCTTCAATGTCTAAGTCTAACACAATTAAGGCAATTATCGTTCTTGCACTTACAGTTCTTCTTATCTGGGGTTATGCTGCAATCCGATTCCACTGGGATTTCGCTCTCGGTTCAATCATCGCTTTGATTCACGACTCTCTGATTATGCTTACATTCATAGTATGGACTCAGATGGAGTTCTCAAATACTGTTCTTGCTGCTGTTCTTACAATCATCGGTTACTCAATCAACGCTACAGTAGTTATCCTTGACCGTATCCGATACAATCTTAAATATATGCCAGAAGCAAAGCAGTTCAACGAAATCTTGAACAAGTCTTTGTCTGATACATTACTCCGTTCTATCCTTACAACTGTAACAACTTTGTTCGCAGTAGTTGCTCTTTATGTTTTCACAACTGGAAGCATCAAAGACTTTGCTCTTGCAATGATTGTTGGTTTGATAAGCGGTATGTATTCTTCAATCTTTATTTCAAGCGGATTCATTTCTGCCTGCCGTAAAAATTGGAAACCAGAGTATGGTGTACACCATTCTTTGAAGCATGTTAAGAATGATGAATAAGGAATAGTAGGCGATTGCTGAAAAATGCACTTGCTTAAATAAAACTAACGGACCGTCCTGTACTGTGCAGGGCGGTTTTTTTTATTTTGTAAGTAGAGATTATTATCTAAGTATGATATTGTTTTGATATGGAAATAATTCGAGCTTCGGTTTTAGGTTTTTGTTTTGGTGTAAGACGTGCAGTAGATTTGGCAGAAAAGGCCTTGGGGGAAAACGATGGTAAAAGCAAAAAGGTTTATTCTCTTGGGCCGCTGATTCATAATGAAAGTGCACTTGCCGAGCTTTACAAAAAAGGTTTGGAAATTATAGAAGAAGATAAGGTTGAAAGTATTCCTGTAGGCAGTGTTGTAATTCTTAGAGCTCACGGTGTAGCTCCAGTCATTATCAATAGCCTTGAAGAAAAAAAATGCAAGATTATAGATGCAACCTGTCCGCGTGTAAAAGCAAGCCAGAAAATGGTAGAAAAATATACCTGCGGCCAAGATTTTGTCATCATTTCTGGCGATAAAAATCATGGTGAGATGAAAGGAATTGCCGGCTATGCAGGAAGCTGCTTTGTGCAAATACAAGATGTTGAAGAAGCGGAACATCTGGACTTTTCTCTGTTTGAAGGAAAAAACGTAATTTTAATGAGCCAGACCACCTACAGTATAAATGAGTTTGCAAAAATTGAAGAGCTCCTTCGTTCTAAAATAAAAAATCTTGCAGTAATGAATACAATTTGTCCTGCCACCAATGAACGCCAGACAGCTTTGCTTGAGCTTTGCAAAAAGGTAGAGGGCCTTCTTGTAATTGGCGGAAAAAACTCTGCAAATACAAAAAGGTTGTATCAGACTGCG
>JAEETM010000182.1 GCA_016290335.1 Treponema sp.
CACTTTACATATGCCAGGAGCAGCCGTCAACCGCATAGCAGGTTTCAATGCCGCCCGCTATTTTTTTCAGCTTCTCGCTGTCAAGCTCCATATCGGAAATTTCCGCGAAATACGCTTCGGCTTCCTCTTTTGTGATGTCATAACCTTCCGCCTTAGCCAGCTCCAGCAGTTCATCGGCAGTCTTTCACTTAATAGCTTTTAACATCTGTGCTTTTGTGATTTCGTTTTTGTTGATTGGCATACTATGCCCCCCCTTTTAAAAAAATAATTCAACGGATTTCCATTCCATATTATTTATTATAAACAAAACACGAAAAACAAACAACATTTGTTGAGAAAAACCCCGGTTTCCGTCATCCGGTATACGCGTCTTCCGCCGTATTCTTAAAATTTTGTTTTGCCAGCCAGGCCTTTTCCTCCTCGTTTTCCGGAATGTCAATTCTTTCTATTTTGAAAATCACAGGACGCGTCCCGTCATTGCAGCAGGCGATCATCATGCGGTCGTCGTTTGTCCATCCCTTCATGATGGACCCGCCCTGCAGCGCGGCATATACATACCGGCTTACCGCGTCCCACGCCTCGCCGCAAAACCTGCCGTTCATCAAATGGTAGAAATCATCCTGCTGCGGCGTCCTTTTCAGCAAAAACGTATCGCCCTTCTTAAAAAAAGGACATGGGCCTGATTTCGGATCCGCAAGATATTTTTCCTGATACTCCGTAAAACATTTTGTTTCCAGCACTGTTATTCTGCACTCATGCTTCATGTTCCGATTCCTCCTCCAACCAACGGTTTCCCCGCCTGCCGTTACTTATTAATATCCCCCTACTCCAAGATATACCCATACGCCTTCACCGAGTGCACGGCATCCCGTGCGGAACACAGTTCGCCGCACAGACGCTCCCAAAGATCCGCCAGCTCCGTTTCCGGATCGTCCGTGTACAAATCGAAATCCGTTTCCAGCAGCGTTTCGCCTTTCATTCTATACCGAACGCTGACGGTAGTGGGTTCATGGGGCACGATGCTCCAGTTATATGATGATTTTGATGCGCTGATGGCGGATTTGATGGTCATTTTGGGACTCCATTTGAAAAAAGACATGTCTTAACTTGAACGATATATCTTTTTGCCATTCTAACGTAGTTGTGCTATTTAAATAATCTCTTTCACACTAATTGCAAAAAAAGTGATTTTTTCAACATCGACTTTTTGACGTTGCAAAAATGGCTGTTTTTGCAATATCATTTTTCTGAACTTAAAAAACTGCTATTTTTGCAACGGATAATCCACTCGATATGGCAAGTGATACAATTCTGTTGAACAATACTATTATACCACATATACAAAAATTCTTTTTATAGTAGTGAGATTGTTATTATTCCTGTCATTATTATCATTTTGATCTTGCGTAATTATCCATTGCCAGGTAACATAATAGGTAGAAAATGGAAAATAGAATACTAATATACGAAATGCATTATATTTTTCACTACCGAGGTACTATCATGAGCGACAAAAAACTCAAGCCGGGATTTTATGAACAGGTCATCAGTGAACATTTTGCAAAACAACTGGAACATGTGGATAATCGTTTCAAAGAAATCGAACGCATTGATCAAGCAGAAGCGTCCACCGTTTTATCCGGTTATCTGAAGGATATTGTAACCCAAGGTCTTGAATCTGCAAAAGATACTGGGGAATCCGAAGGTGATGCAACCGGGCTGCAACGCCAAATTGTTCTTGCCAATAAAATCATAAAGTTAATTCAGGAAGAAACTAATAATGAAGAATTAAAGGAATCGCTTGTTGATAAAAAGGGCGAAGAATTGCTGACTCTTTTAGATTCGCAAAACACGATTCGTGTCGTTAACGCAAACGCGAAAATTCCTCGGCCACAAACTTCCTTAGCAGAAACTTCTCTCTTTACCGGAGCCAAACACGAACCGCAAATGTTTAGCGAATTAAAAGCAGAAATCAGTACCTGTGACCGTATTGATATGCTGGTGTCGTTCATTAAGTGGAGCGGCCTCAGTCTGTTACTGGAAGCATTAAAAGACTTTACCCAGCGTGGCGGTAAATTACGGATTATTACTACATCCTATTTAGGTGCTACGGATTTCAAAGCAATCGAAGAATTAAACGCATTGCCTAATGTGGAAATCAAAATTTCTTATGATACCAAGCGGACAAGGCTCCACGCAAAAGCCTATGTGTTCCACAGAGATACCGGGTTCACCACGGCTTATATCGGTTCTTCCAATTTATCGAATCCCGCCATATCCAGCGGGTTGGAATGGAATGTCAAAATTACCGAAAAAGATTTGAGCAACACTATGAACAAAGTGCTGCATACATTTGACGTGTATTGGCATTCTCCTGACTTTGAAACCTACAACTCCGCACAGAAAGAACGTTTAAAAACTGCATTATACAGAGAACGTTTTCAGGATAAACCGGGCAAGCAGTATTTAATTGCGGAAACTCCGGAAGCATATCATTTTAGAATTACTCCCTATTTTTACCAGCAGGAAATTTTAGACGAAATAGCAGCAGAGCGAGAACTCCGTTCCAATTATAAAAACTTAATTGTTGCTGCAACAGGCACCGGTAAAACAGTCATTGCAGCCTTTGATTACAAACGTTTTTGCAAACAAAACCCCGGTCAAGCAAATAAATTGTTATTCATTGCCCACCGGGAAGAAATTTTATCGCAGAGCATTTCCTGCTTCCGTGGCATTTTAGAAGACGCGAATTTCGGTGATTTATTTGTAGGTTCACATAGACCAACTTCACAGGTGTCACACTTATTTATGTCTATCCAAACCTTTAATTCACAGGACTGGACCTCAAAAACGTCGCCGGATTTTTATGATTACATTATTATTGACGAATTCCATCACGCTGCAGCGTCTTCCTATCAAAAATTGTTAAAATACTATACTCCCAAAATTTGGCTGGGCTTAACCGCAACACCAGAACGTATGGATGGTAAAAATGTTGCAGACTATTTCAATCATCGGATCACATCCGAGATTCGTCTGCCGGAAGCCATTGAGAGGAAACTGCTTTGTCCGTTCCACTATTTCGGTGTCAGTGACGGAACCGATTTATCTAGTCTGACATGGAGCCGGGGCGGGTATGATGTTAAAGATTTAAATAATATT